>CANTHA010000028.1 GCA_947653375.1 uncultured Clostridium sp.
TGGCATACAAAAGAAGAACTATGAATGAAACATAGAAGAGAGGTGTAAAAATGGACAATATACAAGGTAAACACTTTAGTATAACTGATCCAGAAGGAGTAAATACAGTAATATATCAAATAAATAAAACAGAAAAGGAATTTCAAAAAGATTACCCTAAATTTACTGTTGAAAGGTTAGAACATACAGAAGAATTAGTAGGTGATTTGAGAAGGAAAACCTTTTATGTTGATGAGCCACAAAAAAACAATAATCAAATAGTTATTTTGTCATTTGGAAAAGATAAAGTAGTTATTAACAATGGTTTTTTAGAAGAAGATAAAGTTAAAATTTCTAAAAGACCAATGCCATTTAAATTTGACACAATATATTCTGAACAGTCTGAAGTATATAAAGAAGTAAATTATACACCAAATTTAAAGAGACCAATATCAATTATTGATCCAGAAACTACAGAAGAAGTAAAACCTACACTTTATTTTGATGAAAATACAAATGAAGTGAAAGGTAAATGTAAATTAAAAGCATATAAATCTTATTTTGTATTTGAAATAAGAGAAGAAAACAATAAGCTTAATTTGTTAGGCGGAAGCCCAGCAATTACAGATTAGGAGGGAGTCTTATGGCAAACTTATATTGGCCATCAGAAAAAACATTTAAATATGAATTTAATGATGAATTAAATTTAGAAATACCTTTAGAAAATAGCATAAACAAAGAGTTAAATGAAAATGAAGGTAGATAGTAAATAGATACAAAAGAGCAGGTGATTTTATATGAATTACAAAATAGAAGGAGCCTTAAAGAGAAACAGAAAAAATTTTATAATATATATAATACTATGGATATTTATAGCCATAGTATTTGTTTCGCCAATAGCATATAGTAGGCATGTTGCTAGTATGGCTAATGAGTTTGATTTTGCTACATTTATTGAAACTTTTGGAGTAGCAATAACGCACCCATTACAATCATTTGGAAATATATTTACAAATGGTGCCATAAGTGAATATTTTTCTACTCTTATTGTTGTTTCTATAATTTATACATTATTTTTCTTTGTTGGATTTATAAAATCAGTGCCAAAAAATGAATATTCAGATATAGAACATGGTTCAAGTGATTGGAGCCAAAGAGGAGAACAATATAGGATATTAAGTAGAAATAAAGGAATTATATTATCTGAAGATAATTATTTGCCAGTAGATAAAAGAGGAAATGTAAATGTATTGGTAGTAGGACGGATCAGGATCTGGTAAATCTGCATCATATTCAATACCAAATGCATATCAATGTTTAGGTTCTTATGTATTTACAGATCCTAAAGGTGAATTATATGATAGAACAGCAGGTTATCTTAAAGAGCAAGGTTATGATATTAAAGTTTTAAATTTAGTTAGACCTCAATGTAGTGATGGATATAATCCATTAATGCATATATCTTCTGAACTAGATGTAGATGTTATTGCAAATACAATTGTAAAAGGTCAGCAATCAGAAGGAGGTAAATCAGATCCATATTGGGAAGATATGGCAGAAATGTTATTAAAAGCATTAATATATTATTTAATAGCAACTAGACCAGAAGAAGAGCAAAATTTAGCCAGTTGTGCAGAATTAGTAAGAGCTGCAAATAATAATGGTGGAAGTAATTTATTAACTGAATTAATCAGTCAATTACCATATGATCATCCAGCAAGAATGTATTATAAATCAATAGAAATTGCACCAGAGAAAACATATGGTTCAATATTAAGTTCATTACAATCAAAATTAGGAAAATTTGACTCAAAAGAAATTGCAGAACTTACATCAACAGATACAATTAATTTTGAAGAAATAGGAAACAAGAAAACAGCAGTATATGTAATATCATCAGATACACATACCGCATATGACTTTTTATTAACAATATTTTTCTCACAAATGATACAACAACTATATGACTATGCAGATCAAAATGGTGGAGCACTTAAAGAGCAAACATTTTTTATATTAGATGAGTTCGCAAATATAGGTAAAATACCAGATTTTGATAAGAAAATATCAACATCAAGAAGTAGAAGAATATCTTTTAGTGTTATATTACAAAATATAGATCAATTAGAAGCAGTATATGAAAAATCATATGAAACAATTATGGGTAACTGTGATACACATGTATTTTTAGGAAGTAATTCATATAAAACAGTAGAATATTTCTCAAAGGCATTAGGAGAAAAGACAATTGAAAGAGACAATATATCAATAAATAAAGATAGGCAAAATTGGAGAACTGGAAAAAGTGTATCAGATCAAATTATGGCAAGAGCTCTAATGACGCCAGATGAGCTTAGAAGAATGGATAATGATGAATGTATAATTTTTGAAAAAGGGATTAAACCAGTAAAATCAAGAAAATTTTATTATTTTAAACATCCAATGGCTAGGAAGATGGCAGCTTTTGAGATAAGTCATAATGATATAGGTGTAATAGATAGAGGAGAATGGAGAAAATATAATCCATATAATCCTTATGTAGAAAAGAAAGACGATAAAGAGATACAAGATTTAAAGGTTGAATCATTAGATGATTTATTTGATGATGAAACAAAAGAAGTTGAAAAAGATAAAGAAAAAGTATCAAATGTACCAGAAAGTAACACAGTAAATTTAGATGAATTTAATACTTCTCAAATAGAGTCAGCGCCGATTTTACCACAGGAGGAAGAAGATGAAATGTATGATTTACAAAAAGAATTAGAAGCTAAATTTGATGAATTGTTTGGTGCAATAGATGAATAAATAAAAGTAAATAAGCCATGGAAGTTTGAATTTTCCATGGCTTCAAAAAATAAAAGGAGAAAAATATGAAGTTTGTACATATAGCAGATATGCATTTTGATAGTCCATTTATTAATCTTTCAGATAAAGGGAATTTTGGAGATTTAAGAAGGTTAGAACAAAGAAATGTATTAAAAAAAGTAATTAAGTACATAAAAGAAAATGATATAAAATATTTGTTTATATCAGGAGATTTTTATGAACAAAAATATATAAAAAGATCTACAATAGAGTTTATTAATAATTTATTTAAAGAAATAGAAAATACATATATATTTATAGCACCTGGAAATCATGATCCAATAATAAAAAGTTCTTATTATAATCAATTTGAATGGAATAAAAATGTAAAGATATTTAATTCAAAAATTGAGATAATAGAAACAGAAGAGATAAATATATATGGTTTTGGATTTGACGATTTTTATTGTAATAATTCTGGAGTTGAAGAAATTAAATTAAAAGATAAAAATAAAATAAATATATTAATTTCACATGGTACATTAGATGCAGGAAAAGAAGAAGATAAACAATATAATCCAATATCTAGTAAAAAATTAAAACAGATAGGATTTGATTATATTGCTTTAGGGCATATTCATAAAATAAGTTATAATGATGAAGAAAATCAGAATATAGTGTATCCAGGTTCAACAATTTCATTGGGATTTGACGAGCTTGGAGAACATGGGATGATTGTTGGAAATGTCGAAAAAAGTAACATAACTACGAAATTTGTAAAACTAGATGATGAGGAATTCATAGAGATAGAGCTAAATATAACTGAAACTAATTCAAAAGAGGAATTAATTGAAAATATTAATTTATTAAATATTAAAGAAAATCAGTATGTAAAAATTATATTAAAAGGAAATAGAAATTTTGAAATAAATACTTATGAACTATTAAAGTTAATATCAAATGAGCGAATTATAAAAATAAAAGATAAAACACAAATAGCATATAATTTAGAAAAGATGGCAACTACTAGTACATTGAGAGGGTTATTTGCTAAAGAAATGTTAAAAAAATTAAGTGAAGAAACAGATGAAGAAAGAAAAGAAATTATTGAAAAAGCAATTGAAATAGGATTAGAATCTTTAGAATAGGAAGTGTAATATGCAAATAGATAGAATTAAAATAAATAACTATGGGAATTTAAAAAATAAAGAGATAGAATTAAAATCAAATATTAACATAATATATGGAAAAAATGAATCTGGAAAATCTACACTTTTAAATTTTATTGTAAGTACTTTTTATGGGATTTCTAAAAATAAAAGAGGTAAAGAAATTTCTGATTTTGATAAGTATATTCCATGGTATGGTGAAGAATTTTCTGGAAAGTTAGAGTATAAATTAGACGATAATAAAAAATATGAGGTATATAGAGAATTTAGAAAGAAGAATCCAAATATATTCAATGAGGAGAAAATAGATATTTCTAAACAATTTAATATTGATAAAAATAAGGGAAATGAATTTTTTTATGAACAAACTAAAATAGATCAAGAGTTATTTTTATCGACAATAATAGTAAATCAACAAGAAGTTAAACTTGAAAAACAAGAACAAAATATATTAATTCAGAAATTAGCTAATTTAATACAAACAGGAGATGATAATGTTTCTTATAAAAGAGCAATAGACAGAATAAATAGAAGACAATTAGAAGAAATAGGTACACAAAGATCTAGAGAAAAACCATTAAATATAATTTCTAAAAACATAGAAAAGTTACATAAAGAAAAAGAAGAACTTGAGAGATATGAAAACTTGAAATATGAAATTGATGAAAATAAAAATAATTTACAAAATGAGATTTCTAATTTGGAAAATGAAAATAATTATTTAAAAGAAATAAAATTGTTACAAGAAAATGAAAAAATAGAAAATGAAAAAATAAAAATAAAACAAGATATAAAAAATAAAAATTTAGAAAAAATTAATTTAATAAAAAAAGAAATAAATAAAATAGAAGAAAAAAATTCAGAAAATAATATTAATGAAAATAAAATAGAAAAAAATAAATTAAATAAAAAATTATTTTTAATATTTTTTATATTATTTTTAATAAATATTTTTATAATTTTATTATTTAAAAATAATTTTATTAAATATTTATTTATTTTATTAATACCAGTATATACAATATTTTTTATTTTTTTAAAAAATAAATATAATAAAAAAATAAAAAATAAATATAATAAAAAAATAGAAAAAATAAATTTAGAAAAAAATAATTATAAAAATGAAATTAATTTAATTGAAAAAAATAATTTAGATTTAGAAAAAGAAATAAATGAATTAAAAAATAATTTTAATTTTAAAATTGATTTAGAAAAACAAAAAATAAATAATAAATATAATAATGAAATCAAAAATGAAAATTTAGAAAGTATAAATTTTCAAATACAAAAAATTGAAAATGAAATTAAAAATAAAAAAATAGAATTACACACTTTGAATTTGGATAAACAAAATATAGAACCAAAGTTAAATAATTTGTCAAATATAGAAGAAGAATTGGTTGACAATAAAGAAAAAATGTCAACTTTAAAAAAGTTAGAAGAAAGTATGAATTTAGCAAAGGAAGTTTTGGCAAATTCATATGAAAATATGAAAGAAACAATAACTCCTAAATTTACACAAAATTTGTCACAAAATATATCTAATATAACTAATAAAAAATATACAAATGTATTATTTAATGATGAGAAAGGTTTAATTGTAGAGTTGGAAAATGGCAACTATATTTCTGCAAATCAACTTAGTATAGGAACTATAGATCAATTATATCTTTCATTAAGACTTTCTATGATTGATGAGTTATCAAATGAAAGTATGCCTATTATTCTTGATGAATCGTTTGCATATTATGATAGTGAGAGATTGGAGAATATATTAAATTATATACATAAAATGTTTTATAATCATCAGATTATTATTTTTACTTGTACAAATAGAGAGAAAGAATTATTAGAAATGTTAAAAATACCATATAATTATGTAAAGATTTGAAAAAAATCAAAATGTTTATAATAGTATATATTTTTAAGCGATTGCCATATTTTAGTTGCAATTTTATGTAAAATATTATATAATAAAGGTGTAACTGCTAAAGAGCAAGTATAGGAGGTTGGAAATGATAAAAAGTACTGAAATTTCAAAGGAACTTATTGAAGGATTGGGGGTTCGGAAGTCTACACTTAATAAAATTGATGAAATTCAATTTTTGTTTGTAGAACCAAAAACCACCATTAAGTTACATGGACATAATGGACAATGGGAAATATGGTTAGTATTGTTTCCTATACCAAAGGCATATGTATGCCTAAAAAAAGAAGAGCACAAGCTTGTAAACAATAGTGATTCAAATGTGGTAATTATGGCAATTAAAGGAAGTGATGATTACTCATATGACGAGCTTGCAGAATTGCTCAATAAGTTTGGATTTTCTGTACATCATGGTTCTTTTGTGATTGAAGAATAATCCAATTATCAAAAAAGTGCAATGGCGTTTTTAGCCAAATGCACTTTTTTGGTTATTTATATTTATTTTTTATGAATAATTTTTTAGTATGAAAGAATTAATGTCAATGCGAGAGAATTTTTAAGCTACATTTCTATTTCAATTTTCTATTGATAAATATTATAAAAAATTAAAAGAGGTATTTATTTTTTACAAAAAGCGTAGTATAATATAAAAAACATAGGAGTACAACATGAATATAATTCTAGGAGAATTAGGAAAATCAGAAAGATTTATTAATTTATTTAAAGAGATAGACAATTCAAATAGTCCGATAGAAATATCGGGCTTAACTGACGTGGGAATGATACAGATAATATCTGCGATACATTCATTTAGCAAAAAATCAATTTGTTTAGTAACCTATAATGAAATACAAGCAAACAAATTATATAAAGACATCAAATATTTTACTAATAAAGTAGTATATTTTCCCAAAAAAGAGATTGTAACTTATGATTATATTGCAGAAAGTAAGGACTTACCATATGAAAGAATAGAAGCATTAAATGCAATTCAGACAAATCAAAGTATAATAGTAATAACAACAATTGAAGCAATAATGCAAAAATTACCTGCAAAAGAAATATTATATAAAGATAAAATACTATTTAAAGTAGGCAATAATTATTCTTTAGAGGATATAAAAAGAAAACTAATTAACCTAGGATATAATAGATGTGAATTAATTGAAGGAAGAGGCCAATTTAGCATTAGAGGTGGAATTTTAGATATATCAAAAAATGACAAAATTGGAATTCGTATAGAATTTTGGGGAGATGAAGTAGATTCAATTCGTAGTTTTAATATATCAAGTCAAAGGTCAATATCAACACTAGATAAAGCAGTAATTCTTCCTGCACATGAATATATACTAGAAAGCACCTTAAAAGACGTTTGTAATAGCATAAGAAACAAATATAGTAAAAATAAAAGCCTCATAATAGAAGAAGATATAGAACAAATAAAAATAGGAGATTATATTAGTAAAGTTGATAAATATTATGATTGTTTTTATAAGAAACAAGAAACAATTTTAGATTACTTATCAAAGGATTACAGTATATTTTTAGATGAAATAGGAAAAATTAGACAAAGAGCAAAAAATATTTCTATTGACAATAAAAATTTAATAGATGTATTGGTAGAAAAGAAAAGAATGATTCCAGAAGCAATTGAAAGTTTATTATCAGAAAATGAATTAGAAGACATACTAATAAAAACAGATAATGTATATTTGCAAAAGCAAGATGTTAAAATAAAAGTGAATGCTCAAAAATTCAAATTTAAATATAGGGAAATTAATTATTATAAAAGTGAGATAGAAAATGTAATAAATGATATAAAAAGTGGAATAAACAAAAATAAAAAAATTTATATTTTAGTGAATTCAAATGATAAAGCCAATAAATTACAGCAGTTACTAGAAACTCAGGATATAATTTGTAAAATTGAGAAAGAATTAGATCAGACAATTATTGTAAAATCTAATAAAAATATTGTAACAATAGGAATTGGTAATTTATCAACTGGATTTGAAAATTATGATACAAACCAAATAGTTATTTCAGCAAATAATTTAATTGAAGGTAAAAGTAAAAGAAGAATTGTACATGAATCTTTCAAAGAAGGTGAAAAAGTAATTTTTGCTGATTTGAAAATTGGGGATTATGTAGTACACAAAAAATATGGTATTGGAATTTATATAGGTGTTAATACAATTAAAGCAGATGGAATAATAAAAGATTATATTAAAATAAAATATAGAAATGAAGATATTTTATATATTCCTACCAATGATTTAGATTCTATTAGAAAATATATAGGTGGAGACAAAATTAAGCCTAAAATTAATAAATTAGGTGGAAAAGAATGGGAAAATACAAAAACTAAAGTAAAAAATAATTTACGTGAAGTAGCTAAAGAATTAATTGAACTATATGCAAAAAGGGAAAAAATAAAAGGTTTTGCTTTTTCTGAAGATACTCCATGGCAAAAAGAGTTTGAGGAAAGATTTCCATATCAAGAAACTGATGATCAATTACGTTGTATAGAAGAAGTTAAAAAAGATATGGAGCAAATAAAACCAATGGACAGATTGCTATGTGGAGATGTTGGGTATGGAAAGACAGAAGTAGCATTACGTGCAACATTTAAAGCAGTAATGGATCAAAAGCAAGTCGCATATTTAGCACCAACTACAATTTTATCTGAACAACAATACCAAGAATTTAAGGAAAGAATGAAGGATTTCCCTATTAAAGTTGAAATATTAAATAGATTTAAAAGTAAAAAATATCAACAAGAATCAGTTAAAAAGTTAAAATTAGGGGAAATAGATGTTATTATAGGTACACATAGACTATTAAGTAAAGATGTTCAATTTAAAGATTTAGGATTACTTATAGTTGATGAAGAGCATCGCTTTGGAGTTAAAGATAAAGAAAAAATAAAACAATTAAAATCAAATGTAGATGTTTTAACTATGACAGCTACTCCAATTCCTAGAACTATGCATATGTCAATTGTAGGAATAAGGGATATGTCTGTTATTTATGAACCTCCACATAATAGAAAACCAGTTCAAACATATGTATTAGAATATGATGAAGAGGTTGTAACAGAAGCAATTATAAAAGAATTAGAACGTGGTGGGCAGGTATTTTATTTATTTAACAATGTAGAGAATATTGAAAAAAAAGCAAATATGATTGCAAGTTTAGTTCCAGAAGCAAATGTTTCATATGCTCATGGACAGATGACAGGCACTAAAATTGAAGAGATAATGAAAGAATTTATAAATGGAGAAACTAATGTTTTAGTATGTACAACAATTTTAGAGTCAGGTATAGATATTCCAAATGCAAACACAATAATAGTAGAGAATGCAGACAGAATGGGGTTAGCCCAACTATATCAAATACGAGGTAGAGTAGGGAGAGCAGAACGTCAGGCATATGCATATATAACATATAAAAAAGACAAACTATTAAGTGAAGTTGCAGATAAAAGATTAAAAGCTATGAAAGAATTTACAGAATTTGGTTCAGGATTTAAAATAGCAATGCGTGATTTAGAAATAAGAGGTGCAGGAAGTTTACTAGGAGAAATCCAATCAGGTCATTTAGAGCAAGTTGGTTATGATACTTATTGTAATTTATTAAATGAAGTTATCAAAGAAATGAAAGGAATTGAAATAGAACAAGAAACAGAAACACAAATTGATTTAAATGTAACTAGCTATATACCATACGAATATATTTCAGATTCAAATCAAAAAATAGAAGTATATCAAAACATAGCATTATGTAAAAATGAAGAAGATATACGAAATGTTATAGATGAAATAATTGATAGATTTGGAAACATGCCAAAAGAACTAGAAAACTTAATATCAATAGCAAGAATAAAATATTTAAGTAAACAGAGAAAAATAATAAAAATAGCTAGTAAAAATAAATCAGTAATTTTTACATTTGAAGATAATGAAGAAAATATAGATATAATAAAACTAGTAGAAAAATATGGGAACAGAATAAAATTTTCAGCTGGAATTAAGCCAATAGTAACATTAAAGATGCAAAAAGAAGATGATAAGTACATTTTAAGAGAAGTAACAGAATTTTGCCACTGGTTCCGGGTTTAAGTTGCCACCAGTTCCGGGTTTAAATGGCAAAAAATGAAAAATATAGTTAAATGCATCGATTTCAGATTTAAAATGCAAAAAAATAAAGGAGTTTGTTATGCAAAAAATTACAAGTAGAGATAATGATTTAGTTAAACATATAAGAAAATTAAAAAATAAAAAATATCGTGATACTAACCAAGAATATATTATTGAAGGAATAAAGTTAATATCAGAAGCTATTAAAGAAAATGCAAATATAAAGAAAATAATTTTGTGTGATGATTGTGAAAAAACAGAACATATTTCTAAAGATTTAATGTATGAAATTGCTAAATATGATTGTATTTATATGTCTGATAATGTTTTTAACTATTTGTCAGAAGTAAATACACCCCAAGGAATTTTAGCTATAATAGGAAAACAACAGTCAGATTTAGACATTGACTATTCACAAGATATAATATTAGCATTAGATGATGTGCAAGATCCAGGAAATTTAGGTACTATATTAAGAACAATTGATAGTATTGGTCTTACACAAATTTTAGTTTCAAAAGATACCGTAGATGCGTTTAATCCAAAAGTAGTTCGTTCTACAATGGGAGCGATTTTTCGTGTTAAAGTTATTGAATCTACAAATTTACTTAAAACATTAAAAGAAATTCAGAAACATAAATTTAAAATTATGGTTTCATCGTTACAAACAGATAATAGTATTTATGATGTTGATTATAATAAAAAAGTAATTGTTGTTGGTAATGAAGCAAATGGAGTTAAATCTGATATTCAACAATTAGCTGATGAAAAAATTAAAATACCACTGCTAGGAAAGACAGAGAGTTTAAATGTTTCAGTTGCTACAGGAATTATTTTATATGAATATATAAGACAGAAACTTTAAAAGGTTCCTTCTATTCTTATCATAGAATAGAAGGAGCATTTCATTAATTTTTTATTAAAACTAATTTACTATTTTATCTATTAGAGGAAAGTTAAAATAATTTAAGTTCATAAAAATTTAAAATTAAAATTACCAAAATGTATTGCAAAAAAATCAATTTTATGCTATTATATATAAGCATTTAAAAATAAATAATTATATCGAGGCGTAGCGCAGTTGGTAGCGCGCGTGGTTTGGGACCATGAGGTCGCAGGTTCGATCCCTGTCGCCTCGACCATAAAAATAATCTCTGTAATGTTTTAATATCAATATTTACAGAGATTATTTTTTACTTTAGTAATGCAATAGTAATGCAATGGGGTTTTAATTTATTTTCTTTAATTCACTTTCAATAAATTCTTTGGAAATAGATGTGTAAATATCATTAGTAATAGAACTACCTTCTACATGTCCAACTAGATATTGTATAATTTTCATATCTACTCCAGCTTCTCTTAGTCTTGTAATATAAGTATGTCTTAAATTATGAGAGGATAAGTCAAGTTTAGTTATTTTATATTTTTTATTTAATCTTTTTAACCATGAGTTTATTTGATAATAAGAAATATAATAGTTTGTTTTATAGTCCCAAAATAATAAATTATTTATATTTGTTATTTTAGATTCCATTTGTTCTTTTAAGATTTGTTTAACTTCTTCATTTATTGAAATAATTCTTTTTCCACTATCAATTCCAGTTTTTTTATTATATGTTTTAGTGTGACTTCCTAATATTATTTTACCGTCTTTATTTTTTGTTAGAGTATTATGAATATTTAAAGTATTAGATTTAAAATCTACATCATCTTTAGATCGTGCAAGTACTTCTCCTATTCTCATACCAGTGTCTAATTGTAACAATATAATATTTCTATATTTATGTTTAAGTTCTTTAGTATTAAGTATTTCTCTTAATAGCTTTTCTTCTTTAATTGTTAATGCTTCTACTTTTTTTGTTTCTTTTATTGAAATAGGTTTAATTAAAGTTTCGTCATTCATAGGATTAAAAATAATTTTTCGACGAGAAACAGCTAATTTAAATGTTTTATTTAATAATCTCCATGCCTTATCAATACTTGTTTGGGAATATTTCCTAATATATTGTTTAGCTTCTTCAATATCATTTGCATTTATTTTTTGAATAGATTTATTTATAAAATTGCTACAAGTATTTTTAATTAGATTAATAGAATACAAGTCTCTTAAATACCCGCTGTCACTAGTAATTCCATCATTATGCTTTTGTTCTATGTGTTTTTCTAAAATACTTATAAAAGTTTCATTACTTTTTTCAATATAAGTACCAGTATTAATACTACTTAATATATCATTAAATCTTTTTTTAAAATCTCCTATCTTCTCATTCTTCTTTTGATATACAGAATGTCTTTTGTTGTTTGTTACATATTGACCAACATATAATCCAGTTCTACTAGATTTAAATAGAGTGCCTTCACCATTACCACGTTTTTTTCTATTTTGCATTGACAACACCACCTTTTTTAAAATTAGAGGATTTAATTAAATCTTTTCCAGTTTTTCCGCGTTTTATTCGCTTAATAATAGTAGAAGAATGTAAGTGGTATTCTTCTGCCCATTCACAAAGTAGTTTAGTTTTGCCATCAATAGTTATATATTTATTTGTACACAGATTTCTAGCTTGTTGTTTAGCAGTAGCCCATCTACAATTATCAGGATAATAGCCTTTTGTTCCATCAATTCTATCAATAGATAAATTGTTGTTATATCCGTTTTCAAATGCCCATTTAAAAAATATATTTCTATCTTTTAACCATTCATTGCATATAGTAATATTTTTTTTGCCATATCTATGATAATTTATATTGTTAGGATTATAACATCTGTTTATCATATGATTGAATATTTTGTTTAGTCTTTTATTGGTTCCTTTACCATACTTATATTTTAAACACCCACAACTTTTAATTTTTAAATGTACAAGATTGTATTTTTGAATATATTTTTCTTTGCCACATAATAAGCATTTGCACAAATAAAAATACTGTTTATTCTTGTAAGTTGATTTTTCGTCTACAACAATAAGATTGTAAAATTTGTCTCCTTTCTTTAATGGTTTAATTTCCTTTTTTTGTTTTCTTTCCATAATAAAACCTTCTTTCTTTTAATTTATTTTTTAAATCTCTTGAAAAAAGGTTTCATATCATGCTATAATAAATAACATAAAGAGACCTTGCTTCAAGGACTTTTTGTGCGAGAAATGTGTCTAGTTGCGTTATTTTTAGAACACATTTCTCTATTTTAATTAAAATTTTTAATTAACTGTTTTACAATTCCAATTACTTTAACTGGAATTTTTTTAATATCTTCAAAAGTATACTCTATAGATTTGTAGATTGAATTTAAAGCTACTAATTTTATACCATTATCTATTTTATAAACTCTTTTTACAGTAGCTTCTTCTCCATTAATTAGTACGACACAATAATCTCCGCTATTAAATTCATATTGCTTTTGAATTACAACATAATCTCCATCAGACATTATTGTTTCCATACTATCTCCTGTAATTTTTAAGGCATAATATTCATAATCTTCTTTTTTAAAATTGATAGCAACATAGTCTATTATATTCTCATTTGCTAAATAATCATACCCTGCTTTTACTGTACCGGAGAAGAGGTACTTTATCTTTAAATAGTTCACTTAAAGAGATGGAACTCTTTAGTTCTTGAACTTTTTCATCTTTTATTAAGTCTATATAACCAGCTTTTTCATATAAATCTAAATATTCTACATTATATAAATCAGCCAAATTTCTTAATAATGCAGGTGTTACATTTCTTTTTCCATGTTCAATCATAGAAAGATGACTATAAGAAATATCTTTTAATTTATTAACCTCTCTTAAACTTATTCCTCTTTCTTTTCTTATGTTAGCTAAATATTCTCCTAATTCTTTTTGAGAAAGCATATAATCACCTCATTTGTGAATATTATAACATATATGTTCACAAAATGCAAAACTTTTTTTAAAAAAGTGTTGACAAATTAAAAACAAACATGTATAATGTTAACAAGATGATAACAAAGGAGGGATAATATTGATAGCATTAAAAAATCCAAAATTATTAAAAAAAGATTTACTAGAAGTAGGAACAATAACATCAGCAGCACAATACACTGGATATTCTAAAGCATATATTAGTGCGATAATTACAGGAATTAGAAACCCAAATCCAAATGTAGCAATAGGTCTATGTGAACTAACAGGAAAACCTTTTGAAACATATTTTTTTATTCGAGATGTTAACAAAAAGATAACAAAATAAAACGCAACTAGACACAAAATAGAAAAGAAAGGAAGTGAGAAAATGGAGGATTTATTAAAAGAACAACAAAAAACAAATGAGCTTTTACAAAAATTAATTATTCAAAACAAAGACCCAAATGAATTATTAACAGCAGAACAAGTACATGAAGAGTTTGATATTGGAATAAATATGGTACGAAGAATATTCAGAGACCCTGAATTACCAGTTCAACGATATACAGTACCTTTTAAAGTAACAAGACAAGCAATAAATAATTATATAAATAAAAAGCATGATTATTTAAGAGAAAGGGGTTAAAACAAATGAAAAAGATTAACAAAATAATATTACAAATGCTATTATACACAATTTGTTATCGGAATGTGGACAAGTTTAATAGTGTTTGGATTTTTACAAAATACGATTTATTAGGAGGGAAATATGTATTCAAATAAAGACAGATTATATT
>CANTHA010000029.1 GCA_947653375.1 uncultured Clostridium sp.
TTGTAGTTGCTACTCACTTGAATACCGATAATGTTCACAACCATATAGTTATAAATTCTGTTTCATTTAAAAGTGGAAATAAGTTTTATAGTAATAGGGAAACGAAAGATTTTATAAGAATAACATCTGATTTTATTTGCAAAGAGAATGGATTAAGTGTTTTATCAACTCCATGGAAATATAAAGGATATTACAAGTTATATGCTAAAAATAATCCATATATGCAATTAGTAAAGAAAGATATAGATGATGCAATATCAAGTTCATATTCATATAAAGGTTTTAAAACAAGATTAGAAAATCAGGGATATTTTATTTCATATAATGAAGAAACTGGACTTTTAGTTTCAAGAAACAACAGCTATAAAATTGTAAGACCACAAGAATTATTTGGAGATAACTATACTAAAGAGAAAATATTAAATAGAATTGAAAATAAGAATCATAACAAAATATATATTCCAAGGAAAAAGTATAAGATGACTATAGAAGAGTATAATAAATTTAAACAAAAACAAAGAGAATATCAATTAGGCAAATTACCTTTACTCTATATTTTAATATGTTTATTATTGAAAATTGACCCATTGCCACATAAAATTGAAATAAATAATCATAAAGTTCCTATTACAAAAGAAATGAAAATAGCAATAAAACATTTAGAGAGCTTAAGTGAGCAAACTATTTTACTTACTGAAAATAAAATCAATAATCTAAATGAATTAAAAAGTTATAGGTATAATCAAGAAGAAAAATTAAGAATCTTAAAAGGTAAAAGAGAAAATTTATGGAGAAAAAGAAGTAAAGAAACTAATCCAGAAATAAAAGAAAAGATTACCCACGAAATTAAATATTTAAAGGTTTTGATTAAGAAAGTTAATAAAGATATTGTTAATTGCTTTGAAATTGAAAATAGAACTATTCTGCTTAAAAATCAACTTGAAATTGAAAAAGTTCAATCTAAGATTAAAGAAAAATCTAAAGTCAAAGTGAGATATTAAAATGATAGTGTCAATTTTTTTCGGGAATTTTTTATAAAAAATTTTGTACTCTCAAAATTGCTCTATAAAGAAGCTGTTTATACAGCTGTTTTATATTCTAATATTTGTTTAAAAAATTTTCTTTGTTCTGTTGTTCCAAACTCCATTGCTGGTATTGTTACTCGTTTAAAATCTATACTTTCTTTTATTTTTTGATTTGCTTGATTTCTTATTTTTTCTATTTCTTTATATTCTATTACTTTTCTTTTATTGTGAACTATTTCACTTATTTCTCTGTTATCTGCTTTTACTAGTCTTAGTCTACTTATATTGTCTACATTTATTGTTTTCCATCCTAAAGGTCTGCTACTTAATCTTGCTGAATATAAGTGACTTATGTGTCCTTCTGCACTACATCCATGTAATTCTTTTTGATATTTATATAAATTACTTATTCCTTCTTTATTGTTTATAATATATTGTAATAATTTTACTTTTCTTTTTCTTACATTTTATTCCATTTCTTCTGCTAATATCTCATATACTATTTCTTTTGTTTTATTAAAATCTAATTCGTAAAAACTTCTATAAATTCTTCTTTTATATTCTACTTTTTCTTGTTCATTATATTTATTTTCTTTTCCTACAATTCCATTTATCGCTTTCATTAAGTGAAATCTATCTAATACATTTATGCTATTAGGTATCCATTCTAATCCCGTTTTTATCCAATTTGCTCCATCTCCTAGAATATAAATATTTTTTACTTTATTTAATACATAAGTATTATCTATATATGTTAAAACTTCTTCCCATAAATCATCTATTTTTCCTTTGTATACTCCTCCAAAATGCTTCTTATTACATAGTTTTGTTCTTTTTCCATCTTTGACTATACTATCATAAACTATTATAAGTCTTGGTTCTTCAATTCCTCCTTTTTGTAAATGAACATGATCTTCATCTGCTATAATATAGATATTATCTACTATTTTCTTGTTTGATACTTTAAGTTCATTTATATTTATTTTTAATTCACTTATTTTATTCATTACTGTTTGTTTTGATATCTCTGTTTTATACACTACAGTTTTTCCTGCTTTTTCATAATTTGTTTCTATTGCTTCTTCAATTAATCTTGTTTCAACATTTTCTAAAAATCTTTCTTTTGGAGCAATTTTAAAATATTCATCTAGTAAATAAACTCTTTCACCTGTTTGTTTATCTAAATAATATCTTCTTTTAAAATCTACACTACCAAATATAGAAACTACATTTCTTTCATCCTTTTCTAAAGATTCAAATTGTTTTTTTCTATCTTTAATTTTGAAAATAACTTCTTCTGCATATTCCAAAGAAAATTTAGTAAGATTATATCCTAACTGCATTAAATTATCTTCTAAATTGCTAGTAAATTCGCTTAGTCCTCCAACTTCCATTGAATTTTTTAAAAATTCTGTCATTAAACTAATGACTTTTTCGTTAAAATCGTGTAAAATATCTTCCATAAGATACTCCTTTCATTGGTTAAAATTTTGTTGTTTTATAAAAATATTTTAACACAACTTTGGAGTATCTTATTTTTTATTTTATAATTTCCCCGAAATTATTTTACACTAATGCTAAAATTTTTTATTCACCTTACTTAAAAAAGTAAATGCCAAGTAAAGTTCAAGTGCAATTTACTTTTTTAAGTAACCAAATTTTTAAGTTGAAAATATGGCAAAAATAGCGTACAAACATTGACTTTTATGTTAAATTATGGTATAATCATTATGTAACTATTTTTAAATAACCCTCCGAATTGGAAGGGAAAAAGAAAGGAGAATATTATATGTTAGAAGAAAATGAAAAGGAACGGTATAAAAATGTATGGAAAATTTTAATTTTTATATTGTTTCTGGGAATTGTATGTTTTGTGATTATAACAATTCCTAACACACAAAACGAAATCACAACAGTAAGAGATATTGGCAAAGTTGCCAATGCAGAAAAAGCAACTGTACAGGTAGAGAATGACACAGGTCAATCTCGAGATAAACCTAAACAGTTAAGTAGTAACAAAACAATAACAAAGAAAAAAACAGTAAAAAAGAAAAAAACAGTAAAAAAGAAATCTGCAGCACGCAAAAGCAAAAAAATTAATGTCCTTCGGGATGTTAGATTGCATAAGGAACCAGACAATGGAGCAAAAGTTCTTTATGTGGTAAAAAAAGGACAGAAACTTAAATTAATCAAGGAAGCCGGATATGGTTGGCTAAAAGTCAACTATAAAGGCAAAAAGGGTTTTGTATACTATGATTTTACGGATTATGTGAATCTGAAAAATCTAAGGTACGAATGCTCTAATACTAGGGGGAAAGCGACAAAAGATTTAAAATTGTTAGCTGCTCCAGGAATGAGTTCAAAGAAAGTTGCTAAAGTAGAAAGGGGGACATATTTTGATGTCCTCCAATATCAAGAAATTGCTACTGATGAAGAAAATGGCTGGTATAAAATTAGAGTCAAAGCAAAAAATGGTAAGACAGGTAACACAGAGTATATCAATGGCTATGTTTATAATAAAAATAGCGTTGATGTAGGAATAAGTGTTCCAGTCAAATCAAAAGAAGAAAGTAGTCAACCGAATCCTGAATACAGTTCAGAGATTGAACCTGAAAGTAGTCAGGAACCGAAACCTGAAATTACTTCAGAACCTGCAAATAGTCAGGAACCGAAACCTAAAACTACTTCAGAACCTAAAGGTAAAAAATCTAAAGATGAATCAGTTAAATCTAAACCAAAAGATAAAGAAACTTTTTATACTATAACTGCTCAGAATTCACTGGAGTTATGTAAAAAGGCAAGTGAGAATTCAAAGATACTAAAAACTATCAAGAAAGGTGATAAGCTGAAATGTACAAAAGAATCAACCAATGGTTGGTTAAAGGTAACTTATAAAGATGTCAAAGGATTTGTGTATTATTTATACACAGATTACGCAAAAGTAGCCAAGAAGGAAGCAGTAGTACAGAAAAAGTATAAAGAAGAAATTACTTATGCTTTTGTAAATGGCAATTCAGTAAACTTAAGGTGTGCGCCAGGAATTACTACGCACATCAAAGATTGCTTATCAAAAGGTACAAAATTAAAAGTTCTATCTTATAATGAACTCATTGAAAAAGAGGAAGACGGTTGGTTTAAAGTAAAAGTTATATCAACTGGAGAAGAAGGTTTTATGTATGGTAAATACGTAAAAATCATTAAACAGGAAGAATTAAAACCTGTTAAAAAAGATCACGTAAAGAAAAAGAAATCAGCAAAGCCTGAAGAAGATGAAGTTTTTGAAGGTCATGGTGAATCAGCACCGATTGAAAAACCTGAAAGCAAGAAAAAGAAATCTGAAGAAAGCGATACCGGTGAAGGTGCAGCAAAATCAGATAAAATATTGCAAGAACCGGAATCAAAAGCTAAATCAAAACCAAAAAGTAAAATCGCAACATATAAGGAATATGCTAAAAAGATTTGCAAAGAAAAATATGGTTGGGGAGACTATCAATTCAAGTATTTAGAAAAACTTTGGCAAAGGGAAAGTGGATGGAATCCAAAATCTGGAAGTAAAAACAGAGCTTATGGAATACCACAATCTAATCCAGGAACAAAAATGCAATCATTTGGAAATATGGATGATTATAAAGTACAAATAAGGTGGGGATGTTCGTATATTAAAGGTAGATATGGTACGCCAAAAGCAGCTTGGAATCATTCAGAAAGTCATAATCCACATTGGTATTAAATGTTTGTAAATGTAACTAATAAACCAAGCAATTGTAACCTGTAAACATTGCAACGTAACTTGTAAACTTTGTAACGTAACTCGTTAATTAAGCAATGTAACTTATAATTATTGTTTTGGAAAACTATGCAACAACAATAGCTAATGATTTAGTTTTGTGAATTGCAAAGTGTTCAAATCTAAAAATGAATTACGAAAATAATTTATTTTATTAGAAAATACAGGAGTATTATTCTTATTATAAACTTTAAATATGGAGTTTTGATCTAATTTTATATTGACACAAGGAGGTGGATATATAAAAGGAAATCATAACTGCAGATTTAGGATTTATGATAATAATAGTATGAATGTAGTTTATATGAAAATATCAAAATAAATTTTTTTAAAATTTATATTAAAGCCAAGTTGGAATTGTTTATTATGTATGTCAGAGAGCGGAGCTCGAAAATATACAAAACGACAATGAAAATGTAACTTTAGTATATCTTTTAGAAAAAGAAGTATTTATTGTATAGTAGTTGGTATGGACAAGGAGGTCAAAATTACAATATAATAAATTTCTTCATCTAATTTTATATTAGTATTTTGGTATTGATTATAAATAGAAAATAAAATAATTAAAAATAAAGTTTAGATATGAAACTTTCAATCAACAGATTAAACAATAAGTTTAGTCTGTTGCATATAAATATTTCCATAAAAGAAGCTATCAGAGATGTATCTCAGGTGGCTTCTTTTTTTTAATAATAATTTACCTAATTTAGCATTTCATAAATTAAGAACAACTTATACAACAATATTAGCAAAAAAATGATTTTAGTATGAAACCTATATCCCAATTATTAGGACATTCATATTAAAAGTCTTTGGTCGCATAATTAAATAAGTGAAGACAATGCAATGAATAGATACCTTGCGTTTTTTATATAAAAATGCTAAAATGTATTTAGTTTTAAATAGTTTTATTTAATGTTAATTAGTTTAAAATATAAAGTTTGTGATCGAATTCGTGTAATTGCTATTTATGTTTACTAAAATGATAAAAAAAGCGAACAAATTACACGAATTTGTTCGGTATATTACACGAATTTTTGGTTAATAGATGTCATTTTTGTCGGTCACAGCTAACACCACATAAGTTACTGTAACAATCAAAGATTGAACAGTAACTAAGTGCCATGCATACTGATGCTGTAACAAGCAAAGCTTTAACAGCCTCAGCAAAAGGAGGAAAAATGTTTAAATTAGTATCGAATTATAAGCCAACTGGCGACCAACCACAAGCAATTGAATACTTATCAAAAGGAATACAACAAGGCAAGAAATTCCAGACGCTTCTAGGAGTTACGGGTTCTGGTAAAACTTTCACAATGGCAAATATCATAGAAAAAGTGCAAAAGCCAACACTCGTTTTGGCACACAATAAAACGTTAGCTGGGCAATTATACTCCGAATTCAAAGAGTTTTTTCCAGAAAATAACGTTGAGTATTTTGTTAGCTATTATGATTATTATCAGCCAGAAAGCTATATACCTTCATCAGATACATATATAGAAAAAGATTCTTCTGTAAATGATGAAATAGATAAGTTAAGACATTCAGCAACATTATCATTGTTTGAAACAAGAGATGTTATAATAGTAGCTTCAGTATCATGTATATATGGATTAGGAGACCCAATTGATTACCAAGAGATGATGTTATCTTTAAGACCAGGAATGAAAAAAACTAGAGACAATGTATTAAGAAAACTAATAACTATGCAATATACAAGAAATGAAATAGATTTTCAAAGAGGAACATTTAGAGCAAAAGGTGATATAGTAGAAATATATCCTTCAGATAAATCAGAATCAGCTGTAAGAGTAGAATTTTGGGGAGACGAAATAGAAAAAATAACTGAAATAAACCCCTTAACAGGCAAATCAATAGGAACAAGAAAACATATCTTAATTTCTCCAGCATCACACTATGTAACAACAAAAGATAAAATGGACAAAGCAATAATTACAATAGAAGAAGAAATGGAAGAAAGAGTAAAACACTTTAAATCAAAAAATAAACTAATTGAAGCACAAAGAATAGAAGAAAGAACAAATTTTGACATAGAAATGATGAAAGAGACAGGATTTTGTTCAGGAATTGAAAATTATTCTAGGCATATAAGTGGGAGACCAGAAGGAAGTCCACCATATACTTTATTTGATTATTTTCCTGATGATTTCCTATTACTAATAGACGAATCACATGCAACAATTCCACAGGTAAGAGCAATGTATAATGGAGATAGAGCAAGAAAAGAATCATTAGTTAATTATGGATTTAGGTTACCTTCTGCTTTTGATAATAGACCACTAAAGTTTAATGAATTTGAAGATAGAATGAATCAAGTTATATTTGTTAGTGCAACACCAGCAGATTACGAAAAGGAACATAGCAAAGACAACGTAATAGAACAAATTATAAGACCAACAGGATTATTAGATCCAAAAATTGAAGTAAAACCAGTCACAAATCAAATAGATGATTTGCTTGAACAAATAAGAATAAGAGTAGAAAAGAAAGAAAGAGTATTAGTAACAACTTTAACTAAAAAAATGGCAGAAGATTTAACTGAATATTTAAAAAGTTTGGATATAAAAGTCACATATATGCACTCAGAGACAAAAGCATTAGAAAGAATGGAAATTATACGAAATTTACGTCTTGGAGAATTTGATGTTTTAGTTGGAATAAACCTTTTAAGAGAAGGATTAGACATACCAGAAGTTTCGCTAGTTGCAATTTTAGATGCAGATAAAGAAGGATTTTTACGTTCTGAAAGATCACTAATACAAACAATAGGACGTGCTGCTAGAAATACAAATGGAACTGTAATAATGTATGCAGATGAGCTAACTGATAGTATGGAAAAAGCCATTTCAGAAACAAATAGAAGAAGAAAAATTCAAGAACAATATAACGTAGAAAATAATGTAACACCAAAGACAATATCAAAATCAGTACGTGATAATATTTCTATTACAACAGTAGAAGATATTAGTGTAGAATATAAATTAGAGAAAAATGAAAATATTGAAGAAGTAATAACACAATTAACAGATCAAATGTTACAATATGCTGCTAACATGGAATTTGAAAAAGCAGCAGAATTACGTGATAAAATTAAAGAATTAGAAAAGCTATTATAGAGTTAAATATATAGTTTAATTATGTAATTAACTAAAAAAATAGATGTTTAAATAATATCATTATAAATATTTTTATAGCAAAGAAAAAAAACATACATATCATATAATAAGGTGATTTATATGTTTTTTTTAAGAGAGATATATGAAGATGCAAAAAATATTATGAAAAAAGATCCAGCAGCGAAAAATATAATTGAAGTAATTATTTTGTATCAAGGATTTCATATTTTAATTTTTCATAGATTAGCACATTTTTTATATAGACATAAACTACTATTTTTAGCAAGACTAGTTTCACAAATAGGAAGATTCTTCACAGGAATAGAAATACATCCAGGGGCAAAAATAGGAAAAAGACTATTTATTGACCATGGCATGGGAATTGTGATAGGTGAAACTGCAACTATTGGAAATGACTGTACCATATATCATAATGCGACATTAGGAGGAACAGGTAAAGATAAAAACAAAAGACATCCTGATATTGGAAATAATGTAATGGTAGGAGCAGGAGCAAAGGTATTAGGACCAATTAAAATTGGGAATAATGTTAAAATAGGTGCAAACAGCACAGTATTAACAAATATACCTGACTATTCAACAGTTGTTGAATGTAATAGAATAATAAAATATGACAAAGGGGTCGCCCTTGTTTGTCACAAATAATAATAAATTTTAAAAATGTGACAAAAAAGGGCGATCCCTTTGTCACATTTTATATAAGTTATTATCAAGTAATAATTGAGCTCTTTTCTTTGTTTTTTCATCTGAATTTAAAGACATTTGTAAAAATTCAGGATGTTTAATTAAAAATTCTTTCATAGTTTCATCTGGATTTTCATAAAATTTACAAAGCATATCATATTGAGAATTGTTTATTATGTTTAATTCTAATGCTTTTTTAAATAGTCCATTATCAACATTAACTAGTGATAAAGCTTTAATTCCTTCAGCTTCTATTTTTGCTGTTCCTCCTTGCATTCTGTCAACAACAACACATGACCAACACATTTTGGCACCTAAATTTGTAATTGCAGGAATCCAAGCTCTTATATAACTTGATGCTACTGTTACTAAATCAGCAATATGCAAAACTTTTTTATCATTTAAATCAGTAACATTGGAAGTATTACTAAAATTACTATCACTCATCACTGTAGATAAATCTTTGTAAATAGAAATATGAGGTTTATTTAAAAGATGAGCTATAATATTAGAGAAAAACCAATCTCTTCTTTCACCTCCAGATATATAATCAATTTCTGATGTATTAATATTATCTTCAATATATTTTTTCATAGTATTAATGACATTTTTATAAATTGAGTTATTGTTATATTGTTCTAAAGATTTTTTAAAAACTTTTTCTGGCAAAGAAATTTTATCATTAAGACATTCATCAATAAAACTTAAAAAATTAACAGCATCTGTTTCATTTCCAAATACAAAATGTGTATTTATAAAATATGGTCCTATTTTTCCTGATGTGTACCAAAATGGTTTATTTTCTTCACAAAATTTAATTGCATTTGTTTCAAATAGATATGACATAATATCAGACATAATAATTCCTCCTTAAATTTATTCTGAAATTAATTTTAATTAAAAAAGATGTGTTTGTCAAATAGGATACATAGAACCTCTATGTAGTTATATTTATCTATAGTAATAAAGGTCTTCCCAAACTGCGCATTATACTATTTTACTATATAAATTTAAAGTTACTATTCAGTCTTGAAATATTAATGATGTGCAGACTTTGGATACGTATTAGACTGAACAGTAATAATTTAAATAAAAAAATCGCAATTTAAAAGAAGATTTTGTTGAAAAATAGAAAATAAAATGATAAGATTAAAAAAATAAGGAGGTAATAAATATATGAAAACACTATTAAAAAATGGAACATTAATTGATTACAAAACAAACACATTTGAGAAAAAAGATATCTTAATAGAAGACGACAAAATTAAAAAAATAAACAATGAAATTACAGAACAAGTAGATAAAATAATTGACTGTACTAATTTTAATATTATACCTGGAATGATTGATATGCACTGCCATTTAAGAGAGCCTGGATTTGAGCATAAAGAAACAATCAAAACAGGTAGTGAAAGTGCTGTTTGTGGTGGTTTTACTACAATTTGTCCGATGCCAAATACAAAACCAACACCAGATAGCACTATTATTTTGCAAAAAATAATAGAAGAAGCAAAACGAGTAAATCTATGTAATGTGTTACCATATGCATCTGTAACTAAAGGAGAAAAAGGAGAAGAGTTAGTTGATTTTGAGGAATTAAAAAAAGCCGGAGCTATTGCTTTTTCAGATGACGGAATGCCAGTAGTAAATAGTAAAATAATGAGAGAAGCTATTATACAAGCTGATAAATTAGGAACTTTTGTAGCATCACATTGTGAAGAAAAATCAGTAGCAGAAGGAGCTATCAATGCAGGAAATGTAGCACAACAATTAGAAGTAGGTGGGGTATTACCAGAAGCAGAAGAAATTATGGCAGCAAGAGAAATAGTAATATCAGAAACAAATGATGTAAGAGCACATATTTGTCACATTAGTACAAAAACAACTACAAATATGGTTAGAGATGCTAAAAAAAGAGGTGTTAAAATAACATGCGAAACTTGCCCTCATTACTTTACATTTACAGTAGATGAAGTTTTAAAATCAGGAGTAAATGCAAAGATGAATCCGCCATTAAGAGAAGAAAAAGATAGACAAGCTATTATAGAAGGATTAAAAGATGAAACAATAGATAGTATAATAACAGACCATGCACCACATGCAGAAGATGAAAAAAATAAAGGTTTAGCAACTGCTCCAAATGGAATTATTGGATTTGAAACAGCTTTGTCAGCAGAAATTATGAATTTAATTGATACAGGAGATTTAACATATTTAGATTTAGTAAGATTAACTTCATATAATCCAGCGCAATTATTACATATTGATAGAGGTACAATAGAAGAAGGAAAAGTAGCAGATATTACAATTTTTGATCCAAATGAAACATATATGTATACAAAAGATATGATAGTATCAAAAGCAAAAAATAGTCCATTTATAGGAAAAAAACTAAAAGGAAGAGTGCAATATACAATTGTAAGTGGAAGAGTAGTTTATCAAAAATAAAAAAATTATTAATAAAAAACTATTATTTATTAATGATAAACTAGTTTTAGCAGAATTTTAAAAAAGAATGGGGAGAGAAATATGAATGCAATTGACAAACTAATAAAAAAAATAAAAGAAACTGATAATCCTACTGTAATAGGATTAGACCCAAGATATGAAATGTTACCTAAATGTGTAACAAATAAATATTCACAAGATTTAGAAGGAGTAGCAGAAGCAATTATTGAATTCAATAAAAAACTAGTAGATAATACATATGACATAATTCCAGTAGCCAAAGTACAAATTGCTTTTTATGAAATGTATGGAATACCAGGAATGGAAGCTTTCAAAGAAACTTGTCGTTATGCAAAAGAAAAAGGAATGGTAGTTATTGCAGACATCAAAAGAGGAGATATTGGCTCAACTGCTACACGGATATTCAAGTGCCTTTTTGGGAAAAACACAGATTGGCGAAATACAAGAAACCATATATGATGTAGATTTTGTTACTGTAAATCCTTATATGGGAACAGACTGTATAAAGCCATTTATCCAGGATTGTAAAAAATATAATAAAGGAATTTTTGTTTTAGTAAAAACTTCAAATCCATCATCAGGAGAATTACAAGATTTAAAATTAGAAAATGGGAAAGAAGTTTATACTCAAGTATCAGAACTAGTAGAAAAATGGGGAGAAGAATTAAGAGGTGAAAATGGATATAGTAGTGTAGCAGCAGTTGTAGGGGCAACATATCCAGAACAATTAGAACAAATTAGAAAATTGTCACCACATACATATTTTTTAATTCCAGGATATGGAGCACAAGGAGGAAAAGCAAGTGATATTGTTTTAGGATTTGATGAAAACGGTCTAGGAGGTATTGTAAATGCATCAAGAAGTCTAATGTGTGCTTACAAATCTGATAGATGGAAAAACGAATTTGTCGAAGAAGACTACGCAAAAGCAACAAGAGCAGAAGCCTTACGAATGAAAGAAGAATTAAACAAAGCATGTGACAAAAGGGGCGGGGGTATTTGTCACAGATAATGATAAAAGACTTATATAAAAATTGATAATAGAATAATTTTAAAAAATGTGACAAAAAAGGGCGACCCCTTTGTCACAAAAGGAGGAAAAATAGATGCAAAAGCAAGTATTTGCAGAGTTAGTAAAAAAAGAACAATTAAATTCAGATATATTTAAATTTAGTATAAAAGCACCAAGTATTGCAGAAAAATCTAAACCAGGTAATTTTATTGAAATAAGAGTTTCTAATCAAACAGAACCTTTTTTAAAAAGACCTATTAGTATTTATAATTTAGATAAAGAAAAGGGAATTGTTGAATTTGTTTTTCAAGTAAAAGGTAAAGGTACCAAAATACTATCTGAAAGAAACAAAGGAGAATTAATTGATGTAACAGGACCATTAGGTTATGGTACATTTAAGTATGAAAATTATAATAATTTAGCTATAATAGGAGGAGGTATAGGAATATTTCCATTATATGAATTAGCTAAATGTGCTAAAAAAGATAATAAAAATGTTAGTACATATCTTGGTTTTAGAAGCAAAAACTATGTAGTATTGGAAGAAGAATTTAAGGAAGTATCTAACAATTTGACTATTACAACTGATGATGGAACTTATAAAGAAAAAGGTTTTGCAATTGATTTTTTACAAAGAGATATTGAGGAAGAAAAAGTAGATTGTATTTATGCTTGTGGACCACTACCTATGTTAAAAGCTGTACAAAAATTGGCAATCGAAAAAGATATTCCATGTCAATTGTCTTTGGAAGAAAAAATGGCATGTGGATTAGGTGTATGTTTGGGTTGTGCTGTAAAGACAGCAAAAAGTCCAAAAGATGCTCCAGAATATTGGCATGTATGTAAAGCCGGACCAGTTTTTCAAGCAAAAGATGTAGAAATATAGAGTATATGAAGTAAAGGAGATAAAAAATGCCAGGTTATATTATACATATTGCTACGGCAAGGAGATATATAGAAAATCATCCTCAAGAAATAAAGAATATGGAAGAATTTATAGAAGGAACAATTGCACCAGATTTAACTAAAGACAAAGATAAAAGTCATTATGGTAATTGGAAAAATTATCAAATAGATATATATTTAGATAAATTTATAAAAGATAAAAAAGTAAATATGCAAAAAGATTATTGGAAAGGATATTTTTTACATTTGTATTTAGATAAGAAATTTACTCACGAATATTTTTATAAAGAATATTTAGAAATAAAAAGAAAACAAGATACTTTCCATAATGATTATGATTTTTTAAATGAAAGATTAATGAAAGAGTATGACATAAAAAGGGAAGAGTGTATGGAAGAAATAAAAGAAAATATTAATTATATTAAAGGAAATCCAAAATATTTAAAATATTCTAAAGTGAAAAATATGATAGAAGAAATTTCAAAAATAGATATAGAAAAAGAATTAAAAGAAATAAACAAAGGAGGTAGCATATAATGAATACAAAAATTAATTTTGCAGGAATAGAAATGAAAAATCCAGTTACTGTTGCTTCAGGCACATTTGGATATGGCAGGGAATTTAGTAATTTCTTTGATTTAAGTGAGTTGGGAGGCATTATTACAAAAGGAACTTCGTTAAAACCGAGAAGTGGAAATAAACCATCTAGGGTCTGCGAAACAGCAAGTGGAATGTTAAATAGTATAGGACTTCAAAATCCAGGTGTAGAATATTTTGCACAAAATGATTTACCTTTCTTAAAAAAATTTGATACAGCTATTATTGTAAATGCATGTGGAAGTAGTATAGATGAATATGTAGAACTTTGTAAAATATTGAATACATTAGATATTGATGGAGTTGAACTAAATTTATCATGTCCAAATGTAAAAGCAGGTTGTATGGCATTTGGAAATACATATGAAGGTGTAAAGCAAGTAACATCAGAAGTTAGAAAAGTGTTAGATAAACCTTTAATAGTAAAATTAACTCCAAATGTAACTGATATTGCATCAATTGCAAAAGCAGTAGAAGATGCTGGAGGAGATGGAGTATCACTTATTAATACATTATTAGGAATGAAAATTGATATAGACAAAAAAAGACCAGTACTTGCAAATAACACAGGTGGACTTTCAGGACCTGCTATTAAGCCTGTTGCTGTTCGTATGGTATATCAAGTTGCACAAGCTGTAAATATACCTGTTTTAGGAATGGGTGGAATTATAAATGGAGAAGATGCAATTGAGTTTATACTTGCAGGAGCTAATGCAATTTCAATAGGTGCTGGTAATTTTATAAATCCTTATACTAGTGTGGATACTGTAAAAGGTATTGAAAATTATATGAAGAAGTACAATATAGAAGATATTAATTCTATAGTGGGTACAGTTCAAATGAATTAAATTTTTTAAAAGGCATTTTTTTATATAAAAAATGTTTTTTGTATATTCTATAAATTATGTTAGTTTAAAGTATTAATATAT
>CANTHA010000030.1 GCA_947653375.1 uncultured Clostridium sp.
ATGGAAAGGGAAAATATTTATTTGAAATATTAGCAGAAAATTTAAAAGAAGCAAATAAAAAATATAAAACAACAATTCCATGGTACATAATGACAAGTAAAGATAATAATAGTGAGACATTTGAATTTTTAGAAAAAAATAATTACTTTGGATATGATAAAAAATTTGTAATGCTTTTTCAACAAGGAGAATTACCATTAATAGATATAGATGGAAAAGTACTAATTAGTAAAGAAAATAAAATAAAAGAAGCTTCTGATGGTAATGGAGGTGTGTTTTCCTCTTTAAGAAAAACTGGAATGTTAGCAGATATGAAAGAAAGAGGAGTAAAATGGGTATTTATTGGAGGAGTAGATAATGTTATATTAAAAATGGCAGATGTTATACTATTAGGAATGACAGTAAAAAAAGGTGTACAAATTGCATCAAAGTCAGTAGTAAAAGCTAATCCTCATGAAAAAGTAGGTGTTTTTTGTAAAATGAATGGACACCCAAAAGTAATTGAATATTCAGAACTACCTGAAAAAATGGCAGAAGAAGTAGATATTAATGGAGAACTGAAATATGGAGAATCTCATATTATGTGTAATCTATTTAGTATTGATGCTATAGATAAAGTAAGTAAAGAATATTTAATGTATCATAGTGCTTTTAAGAAAAATTCGTATATTGATGATGCAGGAAAAGAAGTTGTTCCAAATGAACCAAATTCTTATAAATTTGAATCATTTATTTTTGATAGTTTTGAATTTTTTGATGATATTGCTATTTTGAGAGGAAAAAGGGAAGATGATTTTGCACCAGTAAAAAATAGGGATGGTGTGGATAGTCCAAAAACTGCTAAAGAATTATATGAAAAGTATTGGGAAAAACAGAAAAAGGAATTGTATGTTTAATAATTTTAAAATGCTTTATTAAAAGTTATAATATATATTAAAATACATTATTTGCTGGTCAGACTAATCATATAAATAAGTTTAATTGTTTCAAATGTAGAGGAGTTAATCTAGTTATTTGTGATTATAAGTGTCTTCCCAACTGCGCATAATGTATTTTACTATATATTATAACTTTATAAATGAAAGGAATTATAAAAATGGATGAATGTAGAATTTCAAATTTATATGATTTAAATGAGACAATTGCAAAAGTGCTATTACAAAGTGAACAATATCCATGGGAGGTTTTGCCAAAGATAAGTGGATTTATAATAGAATTAGGAAATAAATTGAGTGAAGATGAATATGAGAAAAAAGGGGAGAATATATGGATAGCTAAAACTGCAAAGATTGCTCCAACAGCATATATAAATGGTCCAGCAATTATTGGGAAAAATGCAGAAATAAGACATTGTGCTTTTATTAGAGGAAATGCTATTGTAGGTGAAGAGGCAGTTGTTGGTAATTCTACGGAATTAAAAAATGTTATCTTATTTAATAAAGTTCAAGTTCCTCATTATAATTATGTAGGAGATTCTATTTTAGGATATAAATCTCACATGGGAGCAGGATCAATTACTTCTAATGTAAAGTCAGATAAAACATTAGTTATTGTAAAAAATAAAAAAGAAAAGATAGAAACAGGTTTAAAAAAATTTGGTGCAATGATTGGTGATAATGTAGAAGTGGGTTGTGGAAGTGTTTTAAATCCTGGAACTGTGATTGGAAAAAATACAAATATTTATCCATTATCATCAGTTAGAGGAGTTATAAAACAGTCTAGTATTTATAAAAATCAAAATGAAATAATTGAAAAAATGTCCAAACATTAAAAACGTTTGGACATTTTTTGTTACATTTGTTGATTTCCAGGTATAAAGTAATCAACTACACCATAGATTAATGCACCAATTATTGCAGCTATCCAAGAAATTGAATATCCTGCTACAAAGAATTGAGTAACGTATAAAATAATAGCAGCTAATGCAAATCCTACAAAACCTTTACCAAATGGACTAGCATGTAAACCAGTAAATTTGATAACTAAATAATCTATGACAGTTAGGACGACAGCAGCTATTGCTAATGTCCAAAAACTATTGATGGTAAATCCAGGTGTAAAAAATGCAGTGATTGCTAATACTACTGCAGCTGCAACTAATCTTCCAATTACTTGCCATACAGTAGATGTTGTACTGCTTGTTTGATTTCCTTCTGCGTTTGCCATAAGTTTAACCTCCTTAGTTTAAAATTTATAATGTAAATTTTCAAAGGTTCTAAAATTATTATTCACAAAATAAAAATATTTATTCAAAAAATTTAGTATAAATAAGTTAAAATTTGCTAAAAATAAAAATTGAAAATTTTATTTTTAAAAGCAGGTGATAAATTGTTAATTACATTTTTTAGAGCAATCGTTTTATATTTAATTGTTTTAGTGGTTATGAGATTAATGGGAAAAAGAGAAATAGGACAAATGCAACCATTTGAACTTGCTATTGCAATTATGATAGCAGATTTAGCATCAATTCCTATGACAGAGATAGGAATACCTATTTTTAATGGAATTATACCAATACTTGGATTACTAGTAATGCATTTAATAATATCAATTATAAATATTAAAAGTATAAAAGCAAGAGAAATAATTTGTGGTAAACCAAGTATATTAATTTATAGAGGAAAAATTAATGAAAAAGCATTAAAAAAAGAAAGATTTACAATTAATGAATTACAAGAAAGATTAAGAGCTAATAATATTGTTAATTTAGGTGATGTAGAATATGCAATATTAGAAACAAGTGGTGAAGTAACAGTTGTTCAAAAACCAGAAAAACGTAATACAATACCAGAAGATTTTAATATTACGCCAGAGTATGAAGGAATTCCATATGATTTAGTAGTAGATGGCAAAATTATGAAACAAAATTTAAAAATAATTGGAAAAGATTATAATTGGCTAAAAAATCAAGTTAAAAAATTTCATATAAGACCAGAAGAGGCTTTAGTAGTAACTATTGATGGAAAAGGTCAAATCTTTTGTCAAAAGAAAGAAAACAAAGGGGGATAATATGTGGAAAGAAACAATTATATGTATAGTAATAGTGCTTATTATTATTGTTGGCAATACAATAACTCAAAACTATACTGTTGAATCAGTTAGTCAATTAAATGGTAGTCTAATGGAGTTAAAACATGAAATGGAAAATGGAGAAGAAGATAGTAAAGAAGAAAAAGCAAAAAATAAAATAGATAAGACCTTTGAAGAATGGGAAAATAGACATAGTAAATTAGCATATTTTATTGAACATGATGAGCTGGAAAAGGTTGAAGATGATTTGACTTCATTAAAAAGTTATATAGGTACAAATGAATTTGAAGAAGCAATAAGTCAATTAGATAAATGTGCTTTTGTATTGAAACATATACAGGATAAGTATGCATTTAATTTGGAAAATATTTTTTAAAATTATTATAGTAAAAAGGAGTTAATATATTTTTTAAGAATATATTAACTCTTTTTATTTAATAAATAATTGTCAGTTACTTCTGACTAATTTTTGCATATTTTTTTAATTTTTCATAAGCTAAATAATTTACTGTACCAGCAGGAAAGTGACCATTTTTATCCTTTTTACCAGCTGGAACACCTGTTAAAACTTCTATACCTTCATCAATTGTAGAAACAGAATAAATATGAAATTTTTTATTTTTAACTGCTTCAACAATTTCATCTGAAAGTTGTAAATTATCAACATTTTGTACAGGTATCATAACTCCATGAGAACCATCTAAACCTCTCATTTTACAAATCTGGAAGAATCCTTCTATTTTTTCGTTTACACCACCAATTGGCTGAATTTCTCCCTTTTGATTTACAGATCCAGTTACAGCAATTGATTGATTTATTGGAATATCCGATAAACTAGAAAGTAATCCGTAAAGTTCTGTACTAGAAGCACTATCACCATCAACACCATTATATAACTGCTCAAAACATATACTTGCAGTTAAGCATAAAGGTATATCTTGTGCAAATAATTCTCCTAAATATCCAGTTAAAATTAAAACACCTTTTGAATGAGAAGGACCAGAAATTTCAACTTCACGTTCTATATTGACAATACCATTTTTTCCTGTATATGTGTTTACAGTGATTTTTGCAGGTTTTCCAAAAGTATAATCTCCAATTGTCATTACAGTTAAACCATTTAATTGTCCTACTTCTGAACCAGATGTATTAATTAATAATGTATTTTCTTTAATCATTTCTGAATATTTTTCATCATATTTTTTGACTCGCTCAATACGTTGCTGAAGAGCTTTATCAATAAATTTTGCAGTTACTACTTTAGAGCGAGATAATTTTGCCCATGTTGCTGCTTCTCCAACTACTTGAATTAAATCATTAAATCTTGTAGAAATTTTACTATGACTTCCTGCTAATCTAGATGCATATTCAGTTAGTTTTGCCATAGCTTCTTTATCTAAATGTGGAAGTTCTTCATTATTACAAAAACCATGAACAATTTGAGCTAATTTATTTAGATTATCTTTGTTTATTTCGGCATTTTCTTCAAATTCAACTTTTATTTTAAATAATTTTCTAAAATCTGAATCCATTGCTAAAAGTGTTTGATAAATACTATCATTTCCTATTAAAATAACTTTCAAGTTAAGAGGTATTGGTTCAGGTTTTAAAGATACTAAAACCATAGAAGAACGTTGTTCAGATAAGTTTTCAATACCAATTTTTTTAACTCTTAAAGATTTTTTTAATTCTTCATAACAAGCATTATTTGCTAATAAATCTTTTGCCTGAAATATAATATATCCACCATTTGCCTTTTGCAAAAGACCAGGTTTTAACATTGTGTGATCTGTTTTTAGAGATCCATAATAGTTTTCATATTCTAAAGTTCCAAAGATATTATTATATGAATAATTAGAATCCATAATAACTGGAGCACCATCAGTATTAGAATTATCAACAAATAAATTAACTTTATAATTTTGACATGGATCTGGAATTTTTGCCATAGGGTTTTGTTGCGGAGCATTTTGACCTTTTTGATTTATATTACTCTCTTCTAAAAATGATGGAACATTTTTTAAAACATCTTGTTTAACATCTGATAAAAATTTATTAATCTTTTTGTTTCTTTTGTATTTTGATTTTATATAGTTGATATGGACATTAACTGTAAGTAATGCTATATTAGATTGCCAATCAGATATTTTTTTGTCTGACTGACGTTCTATTTCCTTTATTTTTCCAATAACGTTCATTATTTGTTCTTGTACAAAAACAGATTTTTCTTCATATTCTTTTTTAATATTTTCATCTAATTTTTCAAATTCTTCTTCTTCAATAGCTTTTCCATCAACAATTGGCATCATATAAATACCACTTTGAACTGCTTTAACTTGAAAATTATATTTAGAAGCATCTTCATTTAATTTACCTAATAAGGCAGAACGTTTTTCTTCAAATTCTTGTTTTATTAAAGATTTTTCTTTTTCAAAATCATCATTATTAAAAGTTTTCTTTATATCTTTTTTTATTTCTTTTATAAAACCTTCCATTGATTCTTTAAATTCTTTTCCTTGTCCAGCAGGTAATTCTACAGCAATTGGTTCATTTGGATTATCAAAATTATAAATATAACACCAATCAGAAGGAGTTTTCTTTTTAGGAGCTATTTTATCCAAGTAGTTTTTTGTATACATTGTTTTCCCAACACCACTAGGACCTTCTAAATATAAATTATATCCTTTGACATCAACTTGTAAACCAAATTCTAAAGCTTTAATACCACGATTTTGTCCTATACCTGTTTGTATATTTTCTAATTCCTCTGTAGTATCGAAATTGAAAATTTCAGGATTACAAGTCATTTTTAAATCTTTGTAATTTAATTCATTTTTCTTTTTCATTTGTTTCCTCCAAAATTTTTTCTTATTATGTCCAAATTGACTAGTATTATTAAAAGTATTTTATATTACTTAATTAAAAAAGTAAAGTGAATATAAAAAGTTTATATATTTTTTAAATAACTTTTATCTCTGAATAGTTGCAATTTTATTAGACTATTTGTTCAAGTGGCAAAGAAAAGTATTGCAATATCTTAAAAAAATATATATAATACAAATGTGATATTTTATAATTTAGAAAGGATGTTTTGCGAATGAATAAAACAAAAAGAAAAATATTCGAAACATCAATGAAATTATTTGCAGAAAAAGGTTATGATGCAACAAGTATAGAGGATATTACAGCAACTGTTGGTGTAGCAAAAGGGACATTATACTATCATTTTTCTAGTAAAGAAGAAATATTTAACTTTTTAGTAGAAGAAGGAATAAAACTTTTGCAAAATAGTATAGATATAAAAACAGCAAAATATACAAACTATATTGATAAATTAAAAGCAATTATACTAATACAAATAAAGATAGTTGTAAAGTATGAAGACTTAATAAAAATATTATTGAGCCAATTTTGGGGAAATGAAGCAAGACATAAGATGTGCAAAGAACAAATTTTAAACTATGTAAAGAAAATAGAAAACATTGTTACACAAGGAATTGAAAAAGGTGAAATAAAAAAAGGAAGACCAGAGGCAATTGCTTCAGAAATATATGCATTAATTTGTTCAAGTTTAGTGTACAAAGCAAGAATTCAGGAAGAACAAATAGATATAATGAAACTGTATAAAGAATATGAAAGCACAGTAATAGAAGGATTAAAAATAAAATAAAGAGGGGATACGTAATGAGAAAACCAATACATAATTATACAAAATTTGAAGATTTAAAAGATATGTTAAAAAAGACAGGAGAAGTTTTTGGTGATAGACCTGCATATATTTTTAAAACTGAAGAAGAGGGAAAATTCAAACAAGTAACACATAGAGAATTTAGAGAAAATATTGAAAGTTTAGGTACAGCACTAATTGATTTAGGTTTAAAAGACAAGAGGATAGCAGTTATTTCTGATAATAGATATGAATGGGGAGTTGCGTATTTAGCATGTGTAACAGGAGTTGGAGTAGTAGTTCCATTAGATAAAGCACTTCCTGAAAATGAAATAGAAAATTTAATAAAACGTTCAGAGGTAGAGGCAATATTTTATTCTAATAAATATGACGAAGTTATGAATAAGATAAAAGAAGAAAACAGCACAAATGTTAGATTTTTTATTTCTATGGATTTAGATAAAAAAACAGATGATATTTATTCACAGCAAGAATTAATAAAAAATGGTAGAGAGCTAGTACAAAAAGGAAATAGAGAATTTATAGATGCAAAAATAGATGCAGAAAAAATGGGAATAATGCTATTCACTTCAGGAACAACAGCTATGTCAAAAGCAGTTATGTTATCACATAAAAATATTTGTGCAAATCTTATGGATATAGCATCTGTTATAAAAATTGACGAAAATGATAGGTTTTTATCATTTTTACCATTACATCATACATTTGAATGTACAGTTGGATTTTTATATCCTATGTCAAAAGGGAGTTGTATAGCATTTTGTGAAGGAATACGTCATATAGCAGAAAATATAAAAGAATATCAAATAACTGCAATGATTTCTGTACCAATTCTTTTTGAAGCAATGTACAAAAAAATAATGAAAGGAATTGAAAAAAAGGGTAAATTAGAAACTGTAAAAAAAGGTATAAAAATAAGTAATTTCTTATTAAAATTTGGAATTGATATTCGTAAAAAGTTATTTAAAGAAATTCATGAAAATCTTGGAGGAAAAGCAAGATTACTTGTTGCAGGAGGTGCTGCACTAGACCCAGAAGCAGAAAGAGGTTTTAATAATTTAGGATTTACAATGTATCAGGGATATGGATTAACAGAGACATCGCCAGTTATTGCTGCTGAAGATGACAAATATCAAAGAATAGGATCAATAGGAAAAGCATTTCCAAGTTTAGATGTAAAAATTGTAGATGAGAATGAAGAGGGAATAGGGGAACTTGTAGTTAAAGGTCCAATAGTTATGTTAGGATATTATAAAAACGAAGAAGCAACTAAAGAAGCTATAGATGAAGAAGGATGGTTCCATACAGGTGATTTAGCTAAAATTGATAAAGAAGGATACATTTATATTTCAGGAAGAAAGAAATTTGTTATAGTATTGAAAAATGGAAAAAATATTTATCCAGAAGAACTAGAAACATTAATAAATAAAATTGAAGGTGTTAAAGAAAGTTTTGTATACGGAAAAAAAGAAAAAGATAAAGATTATAAAATTTGTGCAAAAATTGTTTATGATACGGAAATAATAGAAGAACTTTATAAAGCAAATGATGAAGAAGAAATTAAAGAAATAATTTGGAGACAAGTAAAAAATGTTAATAAAACAATGCCTACATATAAATATATAAAAGAAATAACAGTAACAGATAAGGAATTAATAAAAACAACTACTCAAAAAATAAAAAGATTTGAAGAAATGAAACTTATAGAAAAATAGAAGCAAAAGATAAACAAAAAATAAAGACAAATTGTCTTTATTATATTATAGGAACGTCTTCCGAACTTCCTATAATATAAAACATTCCACAGAAAATTGCTATGCAATTTTCGCGAACGAACAAAGACGAGGTATAGAAGGCAATCTAAAAGAACAATAAATTTTAATTATGCTTCTTTTGTTCTTTATCTTACTAGGAAAACAATAATTGTGTGTATTGTCGAAGAAAATGGAAAAATAAAGAAATGTGTAATAAAACTGTAATATTTATGTAACAGAAATATAAAATAAAATTTTTAAAAGGCTATTGTAGTTTTTTGTTTATTCGTGTATAATAATAAATGAAATAGATAAAAGCAAACACGCGTAAGATAAAGGAGGTACATTTCATGTCTAGATCTGGCATAGTAAATGTGAGAATGGTTATTACAGAAGAAAAAATATTATCAAACATAGATAAAGTAAAAAAATTAATAAACCCAAATAGTAAAAAACAAATAGTTCAATTAGAAGATGATACATATTTTAAAGATATGGTAGAATCAATAAAAACTTATTTAATTGAATATCCAAAAAAGAAGAACTTTCCTGCAAGTGTTTATAAAGCATCTTATGAATTAGTAGAATTTGCAACAAATCAATTTGAAGAAAATACAAAAAAAATAGAAAACTTAATTAGAAAAAGAGAACAAAATATAGCATTAGCAAATGAACTAAAAACTTTAATTGATGTTGTACAAAGCAGACAAAAAGATTGGAAAGAACAAGTTAAAAGAGCAGAAAATAATTTTGAAGAAGATATAATTGAACCATTAGTAATTTTAGGTAAAGCAAAAAATATTGATTCAGAAGATTATCAAGCTGCAGTTAAGTTGTTAAATGCAAGAGTAAATAACTTGGAATCAAATTTACATATAGAAATTGATATGGAAAGAATAGAAGATCGTTCTAAAGCTTTAAGCTATATTGGAATTGAAATAGCTGATGCATTAAAACCAATACCAGCACCAGTTGAAGAACCAGAACAAGCTATTTTAGCAGAACCACAACAAATAGAAGAAGAACAATATATACAAGATACAACTTTTGAAGCAAAACCAAGTTTATGGCATAGAATTAAGAATTGTAAGCTTGTAAGAACACTTCGTTATATTACAAAAATTAGAATAGTTTTAGATTATTCAGCTCTTCCAGAAGGAGAGTCAGAAAGAAAATAAATAAAAGAAGATGCAAAACAGGAGAACTTAAATAAGGATAAAATTCTTATTTAGTTCTTCTTTATTATATTATAGAAAGTTTTCCGAACTTTCTATAATATAAAGCATTCCACAGAAAATTGCTATGCAATTTTCGCGGACGAACAAAAACGAGGCATGGAAGGCAATCTAAAATGTCAAAAAATTTTAATCATGCCTCTTTTGTTCTATTGGTATTTTAACAGCTAAATATATAACAATGGTTTATTAAATAATTTATTAATATTTTTACTTGACATATACAAAGTATACATAGAATAGATAAAAATATAGAATAAAGCAAGTATTAACAGGTGCTTTATTCTATATATTACACATTATTTGATTTATAGCATCAATAATGGTTTCAAGCCCGAACTAAAAGTTTTTCCAATAAATATCTGTGGCTAAATGTCCTGAAACGTAATATGCGTCATATCCCATTAAGCTTAATTCGTTGAATAAGTCTAATGAGATTGGGGCATCAATGTGAACACTATTGTATTCATTCCGTTTTGCTTCAGCTATCTTTGAAAATACTTCTGAGCGACTGGCTTGTTCTTTCGGAGTTTCCGTTCTTTTTAAACTAAAAAATTTCATGATGTTTACCTCCTTATTTGGTTAATGGTAAAATAAAAAACGAAATACTACATTTGTTATATTTATATTGTAAAGTATTATAACGATATTGTCAAGATTATGTAAATAGGATTTAATATTAAAAATAGCGAAATTTAAATTATTAATAGGTAGATTTTAAACATAAAAAATGTTATAATTTATAAAATGATAAAAAAAGGAGAGAGCAAATGTCAGATTTTGTGCATTTACATATACATAGTGAATTTAGTTTATTAGATGGTGCCAACAGAATAAAAGATTTACCTAAAAGAGCAAAAGAGTTAGGGATGAATGCTATTGCTTTAACAGACCATGGAGTTATGTATGGTGCAATAGACTTTTATAAAGCATGTAAATCAGAAGGAATAAAACCTATTATAGGTTGTGAAGTTTATGTTGCTCCTCGTTCAAGATTTGATAAAGAACCTAATATTGATAATCACTATAATCATTTAATTTTATTAGCTAAAAACAATGTTGGATATAAAAATTTAAGTAAATTAGTATCTATTGGATTTGTAGACGGATATTATTATAAACCACGTATAGATTTAGAAGTATTAGAAAAATATCATGAAGGGTTAATTTGTTTAAGTGCATGTTTAGCAGGTTCTGTTAATCAAGCATTATTAAATGGACAAAAAGATAAAGCAGAAGAAATTGCATTATGGCATAAAAAGGTTTTTGGAAAAGATTATTATATAGAAATACAAAACAATGGAATTCAAGAACAAGTATTAGCAAATCAAAGACTTATAGAATTAGCAAAAAAATTAGAAATTCCACTTGTTGCAACAAATGATGCACATTATTTAAAAAGAGAAGATGCTTATAACCATGAAGTATTACTTTGCATTCAAACTGGAAAAAGAATGAGTGATATTGATAGAATGAGATTTGATACAGATGAATTATATGTAAAATCACCAGAAGAAATGAGTGAGTACTTTAAAGCATTTCCTGAAGCAATAGAAAATACAGTAAAAATTGCAGAAGAATGTAATGTGAATTTTGAATTTGGAAATACAATACTTCCTAATTATGATGTACCAGAAGAGTTTAAGACACATTATGACTATTTTAAAAAAATATGTGACGAAGGAATAAAAAATAGATATGGAAAAAATCCATCAAAAGAAATTTTAGATAGAGCAAAATATGAATTAGAAATTATTAAAAAAATGGGATATGTAGATTATTTCTTAATTGTATGGGATTTTATTCATTATGCCAAAACCCACAATATACCTGTAGGACCAGGACGTGGGTCAGGAGCAGGGTCTATTATAGCATATGCAATGGAAATAACAGATATTGACCCTATAAAATACGGATTACTTTTTGAGAGATTTTTAAATCCTGAAAGAATAAGTATGCCTGATTTTGATGTAGATTTTTGTTATGAACATAGACAAGATGTTATTGATTATGTAGCTAATAAATACGGACATGACCATGTTTCACAGATTATAACTTTTGGAACGATGTCAGCTAGAATGGTAATAAGAGATGTATCAAGAGTATTAGATGTTCCCTATTCAGAAGCAGATACTTTGGCAAAAATGATACCAAACGAACTACATATTACCATAAAAAAAGCGTTAGAGCAAAATAAAGAATTAAAAGATAAATATGAAGCAGATGAAACTGTCAAAAAGGTTTTAGATATTGCAATGGGATTAGAAGGAATGCCAAGACAGGCCTCAACACATGCATGTGGTATTGTAATAACAAAAGAACCTGTAGATACATATGTGCCTTTATATGTACGTGACAACCAAATTTCAACACAATATATAATGACAACACTAGAAGAACTAGGCTTATTAAAAATGGACTTTTTGGGATTAAGAACATTAACTGTAATTCAAGATACAATAGATTTGGTAAAACAAAATAGAGGAATAAATGTAGAATTTGATAAAGAGATGGAAGATCAAAAAGTATATAAATTATGGCAAGAGGGAAAATCATGTGGAATATTCCAATTTGAATCACAGGGTATGACAAGTTTTATGAAAGAATTGAAGCCGGACTGTTTAGAAGACCTAATAGCTGGAGTTTCTCTATATAGACCTGGGCCTATGGATCAAATACCAAGATATATAAAAGGTAAACTAAATCCTGGTCATAATGAATATACTCATCCAAGTTTAGAGCCAATATTAAATGTTACATATGGTTGTATGGTATATCAAGAACAAGTAATGCAAATAGTTCGTGATTTAGCTGGTTATTCTCTTGGTAGAGCTGACCTAGTAAGACGTGCTATGGGTAAGAAAAAGTTAGATGTAATGGCAAAAGAAAGAGAGATATTTATTAATGGACAAATAGATGAAAATGGAAATGTTGTAGTTCCAGGTTGTGTAAGAAACGGAATTGATGAAAAATCTGCTAACAAAATATTTGATGAGATGGCTGAATTTGCAAAATATGCTTTTAATAAATCACATGCAGCCTGTTATGCAGTAGTAGCATATAGAACAGCGTATTTAAAAGCATATTATCCAGCTGAATTTATGGCTGCTACCCTAAATAGTTTTTTAGGAAATTTAGATAAAATACCACAATATATTGATGAATGTAAAACACTTGGTATTGAAATTTTAAAGCCAGAAATTAATAAAAGTTTTACAAAATTCACAGTTGAAAATGGAAAAATACGTTTTGGACTAGGTAGTATAAAAAATGTAGGAATTGTTCCTGTTGAAACTATAGTAAAAGAAAGACAAGAAAATGGAGAATATAAAGATTTTACAGATTTTTGTGAAAGAATTGCAGAACAAGCAGTTAATAAAAAATGTATTGAAAGTTTGATAAAAGCAGGAGTATTTGATGAATTTGAACAAACAAGAAGTACATTATTAGCTTCTTTTGAATCAATTATTGATATTATACAGTCGGGTAATAAAAAAGGATTTAAAGGTCAAGTATCTATGTTTGATTTAGGAACAGAAGAAGAAAAAGAAGAAATGAATGAAATAAAATATACATTTGAAGAACATGAAGAGTTACAAAATAAGGAATTATTATCATTAGAAAAAGAAATGCTTGGTATTTACATTTCAGGACATCCGTTAGAAAAAATGAGACAACAAATAGAAGCACAGTCTAATATTAATACATTACAGTTAAGGGAAATTGATGAGCAAATGAATACACAATTAGATATGCAAGATAATACACAAAAATCAAAGCTTAAATTTACAGATGGGCAAACAGTGAAATATGCGGGAATTATTACATCTATAAAGAAAAAGTATACAAAAAATAATAAAATAATGGCTTTTGTTACAGTAGAAGATTTATATGGAACAGCAGAAATTCTAGTATTTGAAAATGCTTATCTAAAAGCAGGGAAAAGTCTAATTGAGGAAAATATTGTTATGGTACAGGGAAGACTAAGCATTCGTGAAGATTCTACAACTACTATTATTGCAAATGACATTAGAGATTTTAGACAAAATAAAGCCAAAATATTAACTCTTGATATAACTACTGCAAATGAAGAAGAAAAGGATAAATTAAGAGGAGCAATTAAATTTTTTAATGGAGATAAAAACAATATAAATGTTCAAATTAAAATAGATAAAGAATATAAACCATGTGGACAAATATATTTAACAAAAGATATATTAAAAATTTTTGAAGATATTCTAACAGCAGAAAGGGTTTTATTAAATGAAGATTAGTATTAAAAAAATCATAGAAAATATGCCTAAAGATTTAACAAATATAGAAAAAGTTAGATACATATATTTGAAAATCGGAAATATATTTGCATATCAAAGAGAATATTTAAATATAGTAGATTATAGAGCTATTAGAGATATGTATAATAGAATAATAAGAATAGAGGAAATAGAAGAAGGTAACTATGAAAACAAAATTGTTTCTACATGTAAACAAACTGCAGAAGTAGAAGCAGATACAATAAATATGTTAAATTGTAAAGATATAAAAGCAAGAACAGTTGGATATGTAGAAGATGACGAGACACATG
>CANTHA010000031.1 GCA_947653375.1 uncultured Clostridium sp.
ATAAATCATATTTTCCTAAATTAGTTACATGATTGTCTGTTGTAAGTATAAAAGATAATAAACAAGTAAAAAAAATGCTTATTGTAGAATTTTTAATTGGTTTTAATATAAGTGATGGGGCACTAGGTGTACTAATTACGATATTAATTTTTAATGCATTTAAAACAGATATGAATTTAGGAATAATATCTTCAATTTCAACAGTTTTATCAATATGTGCTATTAAATTATATGGAAAATTAGTAAAAGATAAATCAGATAAAAAGATTATTTTAATATCAAGTATAATACCAGTTATATCACTTTTAATAGTATTAATAAATACAAATAATATTACAATTATAGTTTATAGCTTTTTATATGAAATATTTGTAAATGGAATATTAAGTCTTGTAAGAACAGTACGTTTATTTAATATGTCAGATAGTAATATAATTAGTAAAGAAGAACAATCTGAATTCTTTTCTTTGAGAGAAGGGATACTTAATTTAGGAAGAATAGTAAGTTATTCTATACTATTAATAGTAGGAATAATTGGAAATGCGATTGCTTTAAATATAGCTTTAATTATTTTAACAATAACAATAATAATTATGGGAATTATTTTAAAGGATATTGAGAAGTTTGAAAAAATAGATAATAATATAAAAAAATATATATGATATAATATTTACATACAAGAAAAAATACAGTGATCTACAACTAAAAAAAAGTAATAAAAAGGAGATGGAAAAAATGGCGAAAGAAAATAAAAAAGCAAGAAGTAAACTTCTTATAATAGTTGCAATAATAATTATATTATTAATTGTTACTGTTGTAAGTGTATTAGTATTAAAAAATAATAATAGTTCAACTGGTACAGAATGGGGAGATTCTTATTATACTTATTTAAAATCAGCAATTAAAGAAAATAACAATAAAGAAGATTACGGTTTAAAAGATAATATGGAAAATACAAATATTCAATTTATAGAAGTAGGAGAAAGTAATCCTGTAATGGTTATGACTTATGATTATGAAGGAGATTCATATGTTAATATTTATACAACAGAAGGAGAAAACCAAGTAGACAAAGTCGTATATCAAAATCCAGCAACAATAGACTTTTTATATGATATACAAAACAAGTCTTATGATTGGTATTTACATACAGAAAATGAAACAGAAGACTTATATAATAAAATATATACTATATTAAAAAAACCTGAACAAAATAATGAAGCAGAATATACAATTGTAAAAGATGATGTAACTACACAAGATACTGTATCAGGAGAAACTATTACTTTACCAAAATTTGATGAAATATTTATAAGACCAGAGATAGAATCAACTGCAAAAATAGATTTTACACAAAATATTAATCCAAAAAACTTAAAAATAAGTATAACAAATATCATTGAAAAATTTAGAAACCAAGAGGAACTTATAACAGAAGAAATAAAAAAAGCAATAGAAAATAAAATTGCAGAGATAGAGGAAATAAAACAACAAATAGAATCAGCTAAAGCTGAAATAGCACAAAAAGTAGCTGAGGAAACAAAGAAAAAAGAAGAAGAAACTAAAAAGAATTTACAAGATGAAAAAGCTCGTAAAGTGATAGAAGAAGGAAAAAAGATATATGAAAATTCAAGTAAGGTTGTTTCTGAAGCTAATAATACATTAAGTGAAACTGAAAAAGCAGTATTTAATGCAAAATTTACTTGCTATGAAGGAGCAACAGTAAGAGGATCTAATGTAAAAGCTTTAATAAATGTAATAACAGCACATAATCAAAATAATGGTCAGAATAGACAAGTATCCTTATCAGGAAATATACAACAGTTAACTGATGTATCAAGTGCAAAAACTTATAATGTAAAATGTAATTATGGAAGTGATGGATTTATTAAATCAATATCTATTAATAATAATTAAATTATCTTTAATAATATTTTAACTATATTAACAATAGTTCATTGATAAAGTATTTTAAATAATATTAAAAGAAGCAAGATATAAATTTATATATTTTGCTTCTTTTAATTTGGGAAGAATTATTTTTCCATATCAAGAAAATAGTTTACAGTTGGTTTGTCAACTTTGTGCCTAAAAGCGATATCATCGGCTGAAATAATTAAAACCTGATACTGTACACCAGTAGGTTCTTCAAAATGTTTTCTTTCAAGAAAAACAGAAGTCATCGAATACTCTTCAGTCTCATTCCATAAAAGAGAGATTAAAGATGTATCTGAGTTAGACAAAACTATGTCTGCAGTTTCTATTAAATTGTCTGCAGCGGCTGGACTAAAAAATATATCAGCCAAATTTGTCCTTTCTTTCATGTCTGCTAAAACATCTAATGGACATTTCTCCCGTGGCACACTAATAATTTTTTGACTCATAATGAAATCCTCCTTTTGTATTTATATTATTAATATGTTTCAAAATATGAGATTACTCTCACTTAATGTAATTATAACACTATTTTACATAAAATGCAACTTTGGTGCGATTTCAAAATGAAAATAAAAAAATTTAAACTAGAAAAAAGTATTTATATTGACAAATAGTTTAATTAATTATATAATGTTAACCGAAGCTAACAAAAGGAGAAAATAAATGATTACAAGTTCTTTAGAAGAATATTTAAAAACAATATATGTTCTAAAAAAGCAAAGACAAGATATTAAAGTAACAACAATTGCAAAAAGAATGAATTGTACTAAACCAAGTGTAAATAAAGCAATAAAAAATTTAAAAGCAAATGGTTTAGTAGATTATGAAATTTATGGAGATATAGAATTAACAACTAAAGGTGAGCAACATGCTAAAAAAGTTTTAGAAGCATATGATATAGTTAATGTATTTTTAACTGAGATTTTAGAAGTTCCAAAGGCTGAAGCAGAAAATGAGGCTGTAAAATTAAAGTCTGTAATGAATGATACGACATTAAATAAACTTACAAAATATGTTCATAAAATTTTAGGTGTTTATAATTTAGATTGTAATTATGATATAAACCAAGAAAAATGTAGAAACTGTAATAGAAAAATTTTAAAATCCAAAAGAAAGGAAAATATAAATGAGTAATACATTATTAGAAATAAAAAATTTATATGCAAAAGTTGAAAATAAAGAAATTTTAAAAGGATTAAACTTAAAAATAAATAAAGGAGAGATACATGTAATAATGGGACCAAATGGAGCTGGAAAATCTACAACTGCACATGTTATTTTAAATAATCCAGAATACACAAAAACAAATGGAAGTATTGAATTTGAAGGAGAAAATATAAGTAATGTTTCAACAGATAAAATAGCTAAAAAAGGAATTTTTATGTCTTTTCAAAATCCAGAAGAAATACCTGGAATATCTACACTTAACTTTTTAAAAACAGCAAAAGGAAAAATAGAAAATAAGCCTATAAAAATTTTTGAATTTAAAAATAATGTAAAAAAATATATGGAAGATTTAAATATGAATCCAAAATTAGCAGAAAGAAATTTAAATGTTGGATTTTCAGGTGGAGAAAAAAAGAAAAATGAGATCCTTCAAATGCTTGTGCTAAACCCAAAGCTTGCAATACTTGATGAAACTGATTCTGGACTTGATGTTGATGCAATAAGAACTGTTTCAAAAGGAATAAATATGTTTAAAAATGAAAATAATGCAGTATTAATAATTACTCATAATGCTAAAATTTTAGAAAATTTAACACCAGATTATGTACATGTTTTAATTGATGGAAAAATTGTTAAAACAGGTAAGAAAGAATTAGCAAAAGAAATTGAAGAAAATGGGTATGGGGAATATAAAAAACAGTCTACTATATTACATAGTAGACTGAAAGAAGTGTAATTTAAAAATTACTTTTTCTGTAAGATGTCGTCAAGTCCAGTAGCTGCTAAACCCATATCTAATACAATCACTATAAAATTACAATCCATAGAGATTGTTCCAGAAGTATAAGCACCAATCAATAAAAAAGTAATGATGATGCTACATATTATTTTTGTCATGTAGTCTCCTCCTTTAAATATAAGTAATATTAAAACTACACTATTATTATACCATTATTTACATAAAAAGTAAAATCAGAAAGGGATTTTAAAAAATGTCAAAATCAAATATTGATGAAATAAATAGAAACATATATAACATAAAAAACAAAGATGAATATGAATATAAAATAAAAAAAGGTCTAACACCTGAAATAATAAAAGAAATTTCAAAACAAAAAAATGATCCAGAATGGATGAAGGAGTTTAGATTAAAAGCATTAGAAGTATATAACAAATTAGAACTTCCAACATGGGGACCAGATTTATCTGAACTAAATATGAATGAAATTGCAACATATGTAAGACCAAAAACCAAATTAAATAATTCATGGGAAGATGTTCCAGAAGATATAAAAAATACATTTGATAAATTAGGAATTCCTGAAGCAGAAAAACAATCATTAGCAGGAGTGGGAGCTCAATATGATTCAGAAGTTGTATATCATAGTATGAAGCAAGAGTTGATAAAACAGGGAGTAATATACACAGACATGGAAACAGCTATAAACGAATACCCAGAGCTTGTAAAAAATCATTTTATGAAATGTGTTCCAGTAAATGACCATAAATTTGTTGCATTACATGGAGCAGTTTGGTCAGGAGGGTCATTTGTATATGTACCAAAAGGAGTTAAAGTAGATATTCCTCTTCAATCATATTTTAGATTAAATTCACCAGAATCTGGGCAATTTGAGCATACTTTAATAATAGTAGATGAAGGAGCAAGTCTACACTTTATAGAAGGATGTTCAGCACCAAAATACAATAAAGTAAATCTTCATGCAGGTTGTGTTGAATTATATGTAAAAGATAATGCATATTTAAGATATTCAACAATAGAAAATTGGTCAAAAAACATGCTAAATTTAAATACAAAAAAGGCAATTGTAGGCAAAAATGCTAAAATGGAATGGGTATCTGGTTCATTTGGTTCTAAAATTTCAATGTTATACCCAATGAGTATATTAAATGGTGAAGGTTCAAAAACAGAGTTTACTGGAATATCATTTGCAGGGGGAGGACAAAATTTAGATAATGGTTTTAAAGTAATTCACAATAACAAAAATACTTCAAGTGTAATTAATGCAAAATCAATATCTAAAAATGGAGGAAAATGTACATATAGAAGTTTAGTTAGAATAAATGAAAATGCAAAAAACTCAAAATCATCAGTGTCTTGTGAATCACTTATGTTAGACGATATTTCAATTTCAGATACAATACCAACAAATGATATTAGAACAGATGAAGTAGAATTTTCACATGAGGCTAAAATAGGAAAAATAAGTGATAAAACAATATTTTATCTAATGAGTAGAGGTCTTTCAGAAGAAGATGCTAAATCAATGATAGTAAGAGGATTTGCAGAACCTATTGCAAAAGAGTTGCCAATAGAATATGCTGTAGAAATGAATAATTTAATTAATTTGGAATTAGAAGGTGCAATTGGATAAATATATTATAACTTTTATTATTTAAATAAATATAAGAGATTAAACTAAAAATTAAAGAAAGGAAATAAAGATGATAATAAATGAAACACCAGTTAGAACATCAAAGAATTTTAATATAAATAATATAAAATTGGAAAATGTCAATATTCCAGAAGAAATACCAAAATTTAAAAATACTAAAATAACTAGTGATGATATATCTAAAATAAGCATAAAAGAACATGTAGATGATATAAATTTAGTTTATGGTGTGAATCAATTTTTTACAAATCAAGTAATTACAAGCTCAAATGAAAAGCTAAATTTAGAAGTAAATAGTAAAGAAAATATGGAAACAAAAATAGATTTTAAATTTGATAAAGAAAATCCCATTCTATTAGATGATATACAAATTACAGCTAATGAAAATACAAAATCTACATTTATAATAAAATATACTAGCGAAGAAAAGATAGAAGCATATCACAATGCAGTAATAAGAGTAAATGCAAAACAAAATTCAGAAATAAATATAATATTAGTAAATTTAATAAATAATTTATCTAATAATTTTATTTCTATAGAAAATTATATAGAAGAAAATGCAAAAGTTAATTATACAATTATAGATTTTGGAGGTAAAAATAATATTACAAATTATTATTCAAATCTAATTGGCAATAAAGCACAAAATTTTTTAAATACAATTTATTTAGGAAAGGAAAATCAGTTGTTTGATTTAAACTATATTGGAGAGTTAAGAGGAAAACACACTGATATAAATATAGAAGTTCAAGGGGCATTAAAAGATAATGCAAAAAAACATTTTAAAGGTACAATAGATTTTAAAAAAGGTTGCAAAAAAGCGACTGGAAATGAGAATGAAAATTGTATGTTACTATCAGATACAGCAAAGTCTTTAGCACTACCAATGCTTTTATGTTCTGAAGAAGATGTTGAAGGTAATCATTCTAGTTCTGCAGGTAAAATTGAGGATAAAGAATTGTTTTATATTATTAGTAGAGGAATTGAATTAAAAGAGGCTATGAAGTTAATTGTAAAAGCTAAATTTAATAAGATTTTAGAGAATATTAAAAATGAAGAGTTAAAAAGTGAAATTATTAATCAAATAGATATAAGGTTAAACTAATTATAACTTTTAAATGAAAAATAAAAAGTTAAAACTTAAAAACTAAATATATTTACTTTTACATAAAAATATGATATTATATTACCATAAAGTAACAAAAGTAACTTGTAAACAATAATTTGTTTTTAACAAGGAGGAAAAAATGCCTAACAGAAAAGAAAATTATGTAGATATGGAGAAATTTAGAGAAACACGGAATGCTCAAAGAAAGAGATATTATGCAAAGACCGCAAAATATAAAAGCAGAAGATGGACAATTGAGGAAGACAAAAAAGTGTTAGCTCATACTGTTTCGGATACTGAATTATCAAGCTATATTCAACGGTCAGTACAATCAATACAAGCAAGAAGACATATTTTAAGAAAGAGTAGGCAATAAAATGTAAAAGTAGCAAAGAGTTTTATATGATCTTTGCTACTTTTGTATAAAATAATTAAAGAGAGGATAAAATCAATGAACATAGATAAAATAAAGAAAGATTTTCCTATTTTAGAAAATAGAAAAATTACATATTTAGATAGTGCAGCAACAACACAAAAACCTGTTCAAGTAATAAAAAAGATAGAGGAATTTTATGAAAAATATAATGCAAATCCACATAGAGGAGCATATTCTTTAAGTACAGAAGCAACAGAAATATATGAAAATACAAGAACAAAAATTAGTAAATTTATAAATGCAAAATATAGAGAAGAAATTATATTTTCTAAAAATGCAACAGAAAGTGTAAATTTAATTGCATATTCATATGGAATGGACAATCTAAAAAAAGATGATGAAGTAGTTATATCAATAATGGAACATCATTCTAATTTAGTTCCATGGCAAAAAGTTACAAAAGATACAGAAAGTAAACTAAAGTACATGTACATAAATGATAATTTTGAAATATCTGATGAGGAAATACAAAGTAAGATAACAGATAAAACAAAAATAGTTGGAATAACACATGTATCAAATGTGTTAGGTACTATTAATAATGTTAAAAAAATTATAAAATATGCTCATAAAAAAGGTGCCATTGTAATTGTAGATGCATCACAAAGTATACCACATATGAAAATTGACGTACAAGATTTAGATGCTGACTTTTTAGTATTTTCAGGACATAAAATTTTAGCACCTTTAGGTATAGGGGTTATGTATGGTAAAATAGAGATATTAAATAAAATGACTCCGTTTTTAATGGGTGGAGATATGATTGAATATGTATATGAACAAGATACTACATTTGCACCACTTCCAAATAAATTTGAAGCAGGAACGCAAAATGTAGAAGGAGTTATAGGATTAGGAGCAGCAATTGACTATATTGAAAGTATAGGATATGACCAAATAAGTAAAATAGAAAAAGATATTATAACATATGCAAGACAAGAACTATTAAAATTAGATTACCTAATACTATATTTAACACCAAATGAAAAAAATCATTCAGGAGTAATGTCTTTTAACATAAAAGGAGTTCACTCACATGATGTTGCAAGTATATTAGATTCAGAAGGAGTATGTGTACGTTCACGGAAATCATTGTGCACAGCCACTTATGAGGTTTTTGGGTATAGATTCAACTTGTAGAGCAAGTTTCTATATTTATAATACAAAAGAAGATGTTGATAGATTAATTACAGCTTTAAACAAATGTTATAATATGTTTAAAAAATATATAGTTTAATAAATTTGTAGAGATTATTTATTTGATAAAAGTAATTAGGAAAGGATTAAAATGGAAGATTTAACAGATATATATAATGAATTAATAATGGAACATAGTATGAATTCCTATAATAAGAAAAAACTAGATGTGTGTGACTTTTGTGAAAAGGGACACAATCCAAATTGTGGTGACGAAATAGAATTACAACTAAAATTAAATGGAAATATTATTGAAGATATGGCATTTTTAGGACATGGTTGTGCAATTTCTCAAGCATCAACATCTATTATGATTGATACTTTAAAAGGAAAGACAATTTATGAAGCAAAAGAAATTATAAAAACATTTATTGAAATGATAAAAAGAGAAATAACTAATGAAGATGAATTAGAAAAATTGGAAGATGCAATTGCATTTAGAAATGTATCAAATATGCCAGCAAGAGTGAAATGTGCTTTACTTGCATGGCACACAATTGAAGATATGCTAGATAATGAAAAAATAAATAGTAATATAATTAGGGGAAAATAAATGAAAAATAAAAAAGTATTAATTCGGAATGAGTGGTGGAGTTGATAGTAGTGTATCTGCATTAATTCTAAAAGAAAAAGGATATGAGGTAATTCGGTACTACTTTAGAATTATTTGCTGGTAGTAGTTGTTGCGATATTGAAACATATATAGATGCAAAAAATGTATGTAATTCAATAGGAATACCACATTTTACATATAATTATAAAAATGAATTTAAAAAACATGTTATTGATAATTTTATAGATTGTTATACAAATTGTATAACTCCAAATCCATGTATAGAATGTAATAAATACATGAAATTCGGGTATATGTGGAATAAAGCACAAGAATTAGGATGTAATTATATTGCTACAGGGCATTATGCAAAAACAGAATATAGTGAAAAATATGGAAGATGGATATTAAAAAAGTCTAATGCAGGAAAAAAAGATCAAAGCTATGTGTTATGGAATATTCCAAAAGAATTATTAGAACATATAATTTTTCCATTAGCAGATTTTAATAGCAAAGATGAAATACGTGCTATTGCTAAAAAATCAAATTTAAAAATTGCAAATAAACCAGATAGTGAAGATATTTGCTTTATACCTGATGGAAATTATAAGAGATTTTTAGAAAATAATTCAGATTTAAAACCTAAAGAGGGCAATATTGTAAATTCTAAAGGAGAAGTTTTAGGAAAACATAATGGTCTTTATAATTATACAATTGGACAAAGAAAAGGGCTAGGAATTTCTTATAAAGAGCCATTATTTGTGATAGGATTTAATAAAGAAAATAATGAAGTTATAGTTGGTGTAAAAGATGAAATCTATAAGAATGAAATGTATGTAACAGATATTAATTTGCTTTTAATAGATGAGTTAAAAGAAAAAATGAATGTAAATGTAAAGACTAGATATTCAACTAATGAGGAATTGGCAACAATAGAAAAAGTAGATAATGATTTAATAAAAGTTGTATTTGAAAATCCAGTGCCAAGAATAACGCCAGGCCAATCTGCTGTATTTTATATAGATGATATAGTTTTAGGTGGAGGAAAAATAATTTGAATTATATTATTAAAGAAAATAAAAAAGTATAGGTCTATATGACCATTTTATTTTTAAGTGATTGAATAATTTTCTTGTTATTTTTATATAAAAATGATATACTATAAATATTAAAAATTGAGAAAGGAGAAAGAAAATTGAAAATGCTAAAAAGTTAGTAAATCAATTTTTAGAAATATAGATGTCTAAACCAATTGTAGCAATAATAGGAAAACCAAATGTAGGGAAATCAACATTTTTTAATTATTTAGTAGGAACAAGAATCTCAATAGTAGAAGATACTCCAGGTGTAACACGTGATCGTGTATATGCAGAGACAAATTGGAGAGGAAGAGACTTCACATTAATAGATACAGGTGGTATTGAGCCAGAATCAGAAGATATAATTTTATCACAAATGCGAGAACAAGCAAACTTAGCAGTAGCAATGGCAGATGTCATTTTATTTTTAACAGATATAAGACAGGGAGTAACAGCTGATGATAAAGAAATATCATTAATGCTAAAAAAATCTAATAAGCCTGTAGTTTTAGTATGTAACAAAGCAGATAATTTTGAAAAAGACAAAGAAAATGTATATGAATTTTATAATTTAGGAATAGGTGATCCATATCCAATTTCATCAACAAATGGAATAGGTATAGGAGACGTGTTAGATAAAATATATGAAAACTTTCCTGAACAAGATGAAAATGAAGATGAAGGCAATATTATTAAAGTTGCAGTAATAGGAAAACCAAATGTAGGAAAGTCATCATTAATAAATAATATTTTAGGAGAAAATAGAGCTATAGTAAGTGATATAGCAGGAACAACAAGAGATGCAATTGATAGTGAACTAGAAAATGAAAAAGGAAAATATATTTTAATAGATACAGCAGGAGTCAGAAGGAAAAGTAAAATTAAAGAATCAATAGAAAAATTTAGTATAATGAGAACATTATTAGCAATAGAAAGATCAGATGTATGTTTAATGATGATAGATGCAACAGAAGGAGTTACAGATCAAGATACAAAAATTGCAGGAGAAGCACATGAAGCAGGAAAAGGTGTTATTATAGTTGTAAATAAATGGGATGCTGTTGAAAAAGAAACAGGAACATTAGAGAAATACAAAAAAGAAATATATCAAAAATTAAAATATTTATCATATGCACCAATAATTTTTATATCAGCAAAAACAGGACAAAGAGTAAATAAAATATTTGATTTAATAAACCATGTAGCAGAGCAAAATAGCATGAGAATATCAACATCATTGCTAAATCAAGTAATAAATGAAGCAATAGCAATGGTACAACCACCAACAGATAAAGGAAAAAGATTAAAAATATTATATGGAACACAAGCATCAACAAAGCCACCAACATTTGTAATATTCGTAAATGATAAAAAATTATTTCATTTTTCTTATGAAAGATATATAGTAAACCAAATAAGAAAAGAATTTGGATTAGAAGGAACACCAATAAGAATAATAGTAAGAGAAAAATGATACGTAAGGTCAAAAACGTCTCATTTATAAAAAATATAATAAAAGGAGAAAATAAATATGATTACTTATATTATTATAGCTTTAATTGCATATGCAATTGGAAGTGTAAATTTTTCAGTAATTCTTAGCAAAAAATTTGCTGGATTTGATGTAAGAGAAAAGGGAAGTGGAAATGCCGGAACTACTAATATGTTAAGAAGTGTAGGAAAAAGTGCAGCTCTTATAACTCTTATTTGTGATATTTTAAAAGGGATAGTTGCAATTTCTATTTCAATAATATTGGGAAATATTATAAAAGATACAAACAAAGAGCTTCTTATACAAATTGCAGGAATTTCAGTAATATTAGGTCATACTTTTCCAATCTTTTTTGGCTTCAAAGGTGGAAAGGGTGTAGCAACAGCTTTAGGAGTTATTTTAATGAGTAATTGGAAAATAGGATTAATTTGTTTAGTATTTGCTTTAGTATTGATGATTTTAACAAGAATGGTTTCTTTAGGTTCTTGTGCTGCTGCCGTATTATTCCCAGTTTTAACTCTATTTATTGATGATAGCTATATGGTGCTTTCAAATGACAAAAGAGGAAATGTATATTTTATTTATAGTGTGATTTTAGCAATAATTGTGTTGTTTAATCATAGAGAAAATATAAAAAGAATTTTAAATGGTAATGAAAATAAATTAGGTTCAAAAAGTAAATAAGGAGATTTGTAATGAAAAATATAGCAGTTATTGGAAGTGGTAGTTGGGGAGTAGCATTAGCTATTCATCTTGCTAAATTAGGAAACAATGTAAAAATTTGGTCATTTGATGAAGAAGAAACAAGAATAATAAATGAAGATAAAACATGTAAATTTTTACCTAATGTAAAAATATTAGATAACATTAAATGTTATATGGATTTTGAAACTGTAATAAAAGATGCAGATTTTATATTACATGTAACACCATCAAAATTTACAAGAAATATATTTAATCAATATAAAAAATATATTGGTAATAAACCAGTTATAATATGCTCAAAAGGTTTTGAAAAAGAAACTTTAAAAACTTTGGATGAAGTTATAAAAGAGGAATTGCCAGATGCAAAAATAGGAGTATTATCAGGTCCAAGCCATGCAGAAGAAGTATCAGAAGGAATACCTACAGTCTTAGTTGTTGCATCAGAAAATGCTGATGTAGGACATATCGTGCAAGATACTTTTATGAGTGAAGATATGAGAATATATATTTCAAATGATGTTAAAGGAGTAGAACTAGGAGGAGCATTAAAAAATATTATAGCTTTTTGTGCAGGTGTTGCAACAGGAATTGGATTAGGCGATAATACATTTGCAGCATTAATTACTAGAGGACTTGGAGAGTTAAGTAGATTAGGTGTTGCACTAGGAGGAAAACAAGAAACTTTTTATGGATTGAGTGGATTAGGTGACTTAATAGTAACATGTCTTAGTGAACACAGTAGAAATAGAAAAGCTGGTATTTTAATAGGACAAGGAAAATCAATTGAAGATGCAAGAAAAGAAATTGGTATGGTAATAGAAAGTATAGATAATATTGATGTAGCATATAAATTATCAAAAGCATATAATGTAGATATGCCTATTGTTAAAACTGTATATAAAGTGTTATATGAAGATTTGAATCCAAGTCAAGCAGTTAAAAATCTTATGACAAGAGATAAAAAAAGTGAATAATTTTGAAAAATTTTCAAATAATATAAAAAAGGTATTCAATCTTTTTGGAAGAAAGGAAGATAATTATGGACTTTTTTGATAAATTAGGAAAAAAGGCAACAGAAGCATATAAGATAACAACTGATAAAACAGGTAAAATTGCTAAAGAGACTAAATTAAAACTGAAAATGAATCAATCAAAGGAACAAATTAATGAATTATATGAAGAAATAGGAAGAAAAGTTTATGAAAAGCATATAAGAGAAGAAAATATATCTATAAAAGATGAATTACAAGAAGAATGTACAAAAATAGATGTTTTAAGTGATGAAATTGAAGGTATTTTGCAAGAAATTTTAAATTTAAAAGATAAAAAACAATGTCCAAATTGTTATAAAAAAATAAATATTGAAGATAACTTTTGTCCTAATTGTGGTGAAAAACAAAATAATAAAACTGTACAGGAGGAAAAAATTATGGAAGATTTAGAAAATACAAAGGTTAATAATAAAAATAATAATGAAAAAGAAATTGTTTTAGAAGAACTAAAAAATGATAAAAAAGATAATAAAAAAAATAATTCAGATTGTAAAGAAAAATCAAATTTAGAAAAAACAGTAGCAATAGAATCTGATGTAGAAATAGAAGAAAATGATAAAGAAGATGAGTAAATAATGAAGTTAGTTATACAAAGAGTAAAAAATGCGAAAGTAAAAGTAGAAGATAAAGTAGTAGGAAAAATTAATCATGGTTTTTTAGTATTATTAGGTGTTACACACAATGATACTAAAGAAATAGCTGACTATTTAGTAAATAAATTGTGCAAATTAAGAGTTTTTGCAGATGAAAATGATAAAATGAATTTAAATATAAAAGATGTAAAAGGAGAACTATTAATAGTTTCTCAGTTTACTTTATATGCAGACTGTATGCAGGGAAATAGGCCGTCATTTACTAATGCTGCAAAGCCAGAAAAAGCAAATGAGTTATATGAATATTTTTGTTCTGAATGCGAAAAGCAAGATATTAGGTTGCAAAAGGGAATTTTTGGAGCTGATATGAAAGTTGAATTAACAAACGATGGGCCTGTAACAATTATAATAGAAAATAAATAATTATAACAAATAAAAGCATGTTTATCATGCTTTTTAATATGGAAATCTTTCATACAAATATTTAAT
>CANTHA010000032.1 GCA_947653375.1 uncultured Clostridium sp.
AAGTTTGAAAAATAATATAGGAAAAAGCCCATAAGAAATAAAACCCCAAAAAAGCGGTTTTTAAAAATTAGATATAAAACTAAAAGGTAACCAAACAATTTAATAAAATTAGCTAACTTTGTAGCATTGCTGTTCTAAAAACTTAATAGCATTATTGATATTTAATTTAGTGTGTTTGCTTTTAAAATTAGACTCAGTTAATTGCTTGTATAAATCTATGTTAAATGGTTCATTTTTAGATAACATATGATATGCACAAGTAAGTAACATTCTAGCTATCGCAATAATAGCACGTTTGTGCCCACGACGTTTTTTAATTGCTTCATACCTAAGTTTAAAGTATTCACATTCTTTATCTTTAACAGCATTGTTAGCACATTGAACAAGTAAAGGCTTAATATACACTCCAGCTCTAGAAATTTTCACAGATTTCTTTTTGCCAGCACTTTCATTGTTTTGAGGAGTAAGACCAGCCCATGAACAAAGATGTTTATCATCAACAAAAACGTTCATATTACTACCAATTTCAGAAAGTATATAAATTGCAGAAATATCTTCAACACCTGGAATTGTTAATAACAAATTGATTTCATTTTGATACTTAGCAACTAATGGAAGAATAGCTTCTTCAAGTTTTTTTACACATTTGTTGATGTAATCATAATGCTCAAGACATATTTCCATTTTAGAATTTTGTTCTTTGGTCAGATTGCATTGAACAGATTCTAGGATTTCTTGAGGAGATGCTTTAAGATTTTTTCTTAGTAACGGAGAAATTTCTTCTAATGTAAGATTATCATTTTTAGAAAGCATTTTCTTCAAAATAGATTGAGCTGTTTTACCAAAAGTATCGGTAACAACATTAGAAATCATAATATTAGACACCGTTAAAGAATTTTGAAACCTATTCTTTTCACTTGTACGACAATTAAGTAATTTAAAACGATAACGCATTAAATCACGAAGTTGTCTAATTTCAAGAGGTGGCATAAAGCTAGGATTTACAAGTCCATGTTTAAAAATATCAGCAATCCAAATAGAGTCTTTCTTGTCAGTTTTTTTACCAGGAATAGCTCTAACGTACTTAGGATGAGTAATAACAACATGGCAAGTATCTTCAAGAATATTAAAAATAGGAATCCAATACTTTCCAGTGGATTCCATACACACATCTTTACAATTATAATAATAAATATTTAACATATGGTTACCTCCTGTGTTAAATAAAAAATAGATGTATAGACATTTACTATGTGTACCAAGCTAGATTAACGGAATTTGTTAAAAACAAATATAAGTTTACGTACTCCACCCATTTTTCAGGGATATGTTACACTCGTTTGTGCTTAAAAGGTACACGTCACATATATTTATGCGGGATAAAATTACGTGGTAACTTTTCGCCACTCCCTCCGCCGTGCTCTTCAGTCTATCTATACATCTAATACAAGTATAACAAATTATGTTAATAAAATCAAATTAAAGATTTTTAATTAAATTTTGTGCCTTTCGCAGACGTAGCGTTAGTGGAGGCGAAGAAAGGAATGATAAGTATTTATGAAAGATGAACTAGTAACCTTAACCATAGACAATCAGAAAGTAAAAGTAAAAAGAGGAACAACTATTTTACAAGCAGCAAAACAAGCAGGAATTGATATACCTACACTATGTTTCTTAAAAGAAATAAATGAAGTAGGTGACTGTAGAATGTGTATTGTAGAAGTAGAGGGAAGAAGAGGATTTGCAACATCATGCATTCAAAAAGTAGAAGAAGGAATGATAGTACATACAAATACTCCAAATGTAATGGAAGCCAGACATGTAATATTAGACTTGATTATATCAAATCATGCAAAAGATTGTTTAACTTGTACTCGTTCTGGAAATTGTGAATTACAAGCACTAGCAACTAAATTTAATATTACAAATGTAGAATTTGAAGGAGAAAGAATAGAACATAAAATTGATGATTTATCACCATCAATAGTAAGAGACTTTAATAAATGTATATTATGTAGAAGATGTGTTGCAGCTTGTAAGAATGTACAAGAAATAGGAGCAATTGATTGTATTAACAGAGGATTTGATTCTTGTATATCAACTTTTGCTAATAAAAGTTTAAATGATGTAAATTGCACAAATTGTGGTCAATGTATTGAAGCATGTCCAACAGGAGCTTTACATGAAAAAGAAACAATTAATGATGTATGGTTAAAATTAAAAGATCCAGATACATATGTAATAGCACAAACAGCCCCGGCTGTTAGAGTTGCATTAGGTGAAGAATTTGATATGCCAATTGGAACAAATGTAACAGGGAAAATGGTAACAGCACTAAAGAGATTAGGTTTTAATAAAGTATTTGATACAAATACTGGTGCTGATTTTACAATAATGGAAGAATCAAATGAATTTATAGAAAGATTTAAAGAAAATGAAAATCTACCAATGATTACATCGTGTAGCCCAGGATGGGTAAAATACATAGAAATGAACTATCCAGAATTATTACCACATTTATCTACTTGTAAATCGCCACATCAAATGTTAGGAAGTTTATTAAAAACATATTATGCAAAAAAAGAAGGAATAGATCCAGAAAAAATATATGTTGTATCAATAATGCCATGTATTGCTAAAAAATTTGAAAGACAAAGACCTGAAATGAAAAATAACGGACTTTATGATGTAGACAATGTAATTACTACTAGAGAACTTTCAAGAATGATTAAGCAGTCAAATATTGAATTTAATAAATTAGAAGATGATCAATTTGATAATCCTATGGGTGAAGCAACTCGGTGCAGCAGCAATTTTTGGAACAACTGGCGGTGTTATGGAAGCTGCACTTAGAACAGCACAAGATACTTTAACAGGAAAGGATTTAGAAAAAATTGAATTTGAGGAAGTACGTGGGGGAGAAGGAATAAAAAAGGCAACTATAAATATTGCAGAAAAAGACATCAATGTAGTTGCAGCAAGTGGACTAGCAAATGCAAAAAAAATATTGGAAGAAATAAAATTGGGAAAATGTAATTATCAATTTGTAGAAATTATGGCATGTCCAGGTGGATGTGTTATGGGTGGTGGACAGCCAATTAAAAGTTCAAAAATACGTAGTGAAGTAGATGTAAGAAAATTAAGAGCAGATGCACTTTATAGTATTGATGAAAAAAGTACAATTAGGAAATCACATGAAAATCCAATCGTTAAAAAAGTATATGAGGAATATTTAGAGGTTCCAGGAAGTTATAGAGCAGAAAAATTATTACATACTACTTATACTAAAAGGAGGTGAGATTATGAAAATATTAATTATATGTAGTAAAGCATTTTATAAAGATATAACGCCAATAAAAGCAGAATTGGAAAAAATGGGACATATAGTGGAATTACCAAATTCATATTATGAACCTGATGCAGAAAAGAAAAGTTGGGATTTAGGAAAAAAAGAACATGCAGAATTTAAAGCTAGAATGTTTAGAATGAGCGAAGAAAGAATTACAATCATATTCTCTTATGACGAAAAATTAAAATGTAGTAATAGCAAAGGTTTCCTCCTACAAACAATTTAGTAATTTATAAATTTTCACATATTTAAAAGATGAATTGTAAAAAAAATAATACAATGTCATCTTTTTTTGAATTTATAATGAAAAAATTGAGAATAAGTGATATAATGCCAATTAATAAATGATAATTAAATTTTGCAGACGATGTCTGCAAAATTAGAAAGAAGGTAAAAAATGGAAAATTACATAGATATAAATAAATATAAAGAAATTTTTGAAAATATAAAACAAGAAGTATTAAAATCACAATATAAAGCAATGCAAGCAGTAAATACGGAAATGATATATATGTATTGGAACATTGGAAAGATTATATCAGCAAATATTGAATGGGGAAATAAATTTGTTGATAGTCTTTCTATTGATTTAAAAAATGAATTTCCTACTATTCAAGGCTTTTCTGTTAGAAATTTAAGGAATATGAGAAAATTTTATGAAGAATATCCTAGTATTGAAATTTTGCAACATTGTCTGCAAAATTGACTTGGTCTCATAATATTTTATTGATAAACAAAGTTAAAGATATGGAAATTAGAAAATGGTATATGAAAGAAACAATAAAGAATGGTTGGTCACATGATGTTTTAGCAGACCAAATAAAATATAAATTATTTGAGAGACAAGCAATAGCAGAGAAAGTAACAAACTTTGAAAATACATTACCAGATGTTCAAAGTGATTTAGCATTGCAAACAATGAAAGATCCGTATATATTCGACTTTATTGTTTTAAAAGGACAAGTAAAAGAAAAACAAATAGAAGATGCTATGATTGAAAAAATAAAAAATGTATTAATTGAACTGGGAAATGGATTTGCATTTGTAGGAAATCAATATAAGATAACAGTAAGTGATACAGATTACTTTATAGACTTACTATTTTATCATTTAGAATTAAGATGTTATGTTGTAGTAGAATTAAAAGCAAGAAAATTTAAACCTACTGATGCAGGACAATTAAATTTCTATTTATCTGCAATAGATGATATGTTAAGAAAAGACGGAGATAATCCAACAATTGGAATATTGTTATGTAAGGAAAAAGATAAGCTAACAGCAGAATATGCTTTAAAAGATATAAATAAACCTGTTGGAGTTAGTGAATACAAACTTTTGCAAGATATACCAGAATATTTGCAATCACAATTACCAAAAGCAGAAGAAATCGAATTACATATTAAGGATATTGAAGAAATAGAAGAGCAACAAGATAATGAAGAGTAATTAAATTTTGTCGACACTGTCGGCAAAATTTAAAAAAGTATAGCTTTAGATTTAGAAATAAGTCTAAAGCTTATTTTTGTGGAAATTTTTTATCTACATTTTAGAAATATAAAATTATACTAATAGCAATTTAAAATGGCTAAAAGTTAAAAATAAAGCGAGTAAACGAAAGAAGGTGAGGGAATGTCTAACTTGAATTTAAAAGGTATATGGATATCAATAGAAATATTAACAGATGAAAAATTAAGTGATAAAGAAAAAATAATATATGCAATAATTTTATATTTAAGCAAAGAAAATAACTATTGCTATTTAACGAACAAAACTATAAGTGAATTACTAAATATATCAATAACCCAAGTATCAAAATTAGTAAATTCATTAAAAGATAAAAAGTATATTTATATTGAGTTAATCTATAAAGAAAATAGTAAACAAGTAGAAATAAGAAAATTAATACCAACAAGCAAAAACAAAGACACCTATTTAACAAAAGTTAAATACCCTCTCCAACAAAACTTCAATACCACTATTGAAGAAAAGTTTAAGGATAATAAATATAATAATAAAAATATAAATAAATGTAATAGCACAAAACAAGATTATAAAAAGTCAAGAACTAACTTTGAACAAAGAGATTATACAAACTATGACTTTACTAAACTATATGCAAATGCAGATATGCTAGTATAAACTATGGCATTTGCATATAGAAAATCAGCTATTAGAGTAGGTAGACTACTTTGATAGCTGATTTTTTAGTTAAAGTTGCGAATAGCAATTTTAACTAAAACCTAAAAAATATGTAGATATTTTTTAGGCAAAGGGGTGTGGGGAAAAAATTATTTTTCCCTGCCACACTAACACTTTTAGTGGGTAGCGTTAAAAAAGTGTTGTAGTGTGTTTACTGCACATTTTGAAAAAGTGCTTTTGAGCAAGTTCAAAGAAGAAATTTTATTCGTGTGAATATACACGAACGAGGAGGTTAAATATGAGTTATGCAATAATAAGAAATGCAAAATACAAAAGAGAAAATTTAATGGCAGTATATCGCCATGATGAAAGAAAGAACAAACATTATTCAAATAAGGATATAGATAGGACAAAATCACATTTAAACTATTCATTAAAAGATCCAGAATTTAATTATGTGAAAGAATTTGATAAAATTTTAAAGAAATATGATTTGAAAGGACAAATAAAAACAGTAAGTAATATAGCTTGTGAATATATGATTACATCAGATAATGACTTTTTCAAAAGAATAGGAGAAGAAGAAACAAAAAGATGTTTGATACTGCATATAAATTTGTTTGTGAATATAAAGATTTAGGTGAAAAGTATATTTTGTCTGCTAAAGTGCATTATGATGAGAAGTCTCCTCATATGCACTTACTTTTTTTGCCTGTTGTTCATACAGTAGATAAAAAAGGAAATCCTATTGATAAATTAGCTTGTAGTGAATTTTGGAAAGCTAAAGATAGTTACAGACAATTACAAAATGCTTTTTTTGAATATATGGTGTCAAATGGGTTTGAATTGCAAAGAGGATTACCAAAAGAAGAAACAGACAGAGTTCATTATACATTAAAAGAATATAAAAATATAACAAGTTATGAACAAACGAAAGAAACTTTAAAAAATATAAAATTAGAATTACCAGATGTTCCTAATATTACTGACATTAATATTAACAGATTATCAAAGAAAAGAGATGAAAAAATTTTAGAAGAAATTATAAAACCAAAAGATGACTTAATTCAAAATTTATATCAAGATAATATGGATTTGCATAACGAGTTATCAAGACAAACAAAAGTTATAGAAGAAGCAGAAAAGTATCAAAAAGAAAGATATAGAATAATGAATGATAATGCGAATTTACACAATGAAGTAGAACAAATTAAGGCTGAATACAAGCAAAAGGAATTTGATGTAGAATGGAAATATAAAAGTAAAATTAAAGGTTTAGAAAAAGAGAATAGCAGATTAAATGAAATAATAGATAAATTCTATGAAACCATTGATAAATTCATACATTGGATTTGTAAAAAGTTTGATATGGGAGCAGAAGATAACCTAATTAGAGATTTTCAAAAAGAAAATAATACATTTTTAGATGCAGAGAAACAACTTAAGTGGCAAAAGAAGAAAGATTGCTTCCAGAAACGACACAACAATGCGAAGATAAAATAACAGCACATGCCAAATTTGAAGATCAAATATCTGGACATGGAAAATATAAAAACTTATTTTTTGGAAAACCAGTTAAAAATGTATCTCTTGAAATGAATAGACAAAAAATTCCAGAAACTCATTCAATGGTAGATCCAGAAAAAATTGCACAAATGAAAAAGAAAATGGATGGAAAGTCATTAGAAGATGATTTATAATATTAAAAGAAATGGAGCGATAATATATGAAAAAAATTAATAAAACAGATAATAATAAAGACAATGATGTCGCATCATTTATAGAAGAAAATGTAACTTATTTAGGTTGGGTATCAAATGGAAATACAAAAAAGATAAACTATAAAAGCAAGAAAACAATGATAATGCCTAAAGAAGATAGAATAATTGTAAAAGGTATGCACACACCAATAATTGATGAAGAGACTTTTAATATAGTACAAGATATGATAAAAAGTAGAACATCAACAAGAGTAAAAAGTTATGATTGGCTATTAAAAGGGTTAGTATGTTGTAAAGAATGTGGCAAAAAATTAAGTTTAGTACCACAAAAACACCCAAACAAAACTACTTTTTATTTAAGGTGTAATACCTATGCAACAAATACACATTTAGGGTTATGCACACCACATAGCAACAATTTAGAAAAAGTAACAGACTTTGTAATTGAACAAATTAAGAAAAGATGTAAAGAGTTCTTGAATGAAGAAAAATACACTAAAATAGCCAATACATCAAAAGACAAGATAATCAAAGATAGGTTTAATGTAAAAAATGAAATTCTTATTTTAGAAATGAAAGTTAAAGATATAAACAAGCGAATAGACAAGCTATATGAAGATAAATACAATGGACTATTTGAAGATGAAGATTTTACAAGACTTTATTCAAAACACATAGAAAGTAGAAAACAAGCAGAAGAAAGAATAAAGCAGTTACAAGAACTAAAAGAAAAAGAAGATTCATCAATAGACATCAATAAACTTGTAAAAGACTTTGTTAATATGAAAGAAATAACAAGAACAATGCTTGTATCTTTAGTAGATAAGATAGAAATATCAGAAAGTAAAGAAATAACGATATATTATAAATTCAATATTTTAAATATGGGAAATGAAGATAATAAATTACAAAATGTTGGCTAAATTAAAAAAATAGTAATAACGGAATATTAGGACAACAATGGATGCAGTATTAACATTAAATTTTGAAAAAAATGGAAAGAAGAATTATATAGATGTAGCAACATTTATTGAAATATATGAGGCATTTAAGAAAAATTAAAAAATATATTTATATAATGATATTCCAAAAGGAATGTTATATGATGAAATATCAAGATTTTCACCTATAGTTATAAATGGAAATTTAAGTTTAGTAAAGTAATAATAGTTATTAATAAATTAATTTTTTTATGAAAACTATTGCATTATATAAAAAAGGGGGAACTTTTTTAATGGAACAAGAAAAACTAATTTTAGATGTACACGAAAAACCAAAAGTAGCTAAATGGATAATTTTAGCTATACAACATGTATTTGCAATGTTTGGTGCTACTATACTAGTACCGATTTTAGTTAATTCAACAGCAGGAGAAGAAGTATTAACAATACCAGTTGCTTTAGTAACTTCAGGAATAGGAACATTAATTTATATACTATGTACAAAAGGAAAATCACCAGTATATTTAGGAAGCTCATTTGCATTTATTGCACCATTAGCAGCAACATTTTTGAAAGGTGGAACAGCAGGTGCTATGACAGGTGTTATGGCAGTGGGTATAATTTATATTATATTTGCTGTTATCATTAAATTAATTGGAAAAAAATGGCTTGATAAATTATTGCCTCCTGTTGTTATAGGACCAATGATAATGATTATAGGTTTAGGATTAGCACCAAGTGCTATTTCACAAATTGGACTTGGAACAGGTGCAGAAATTGATTGGAAAGGTGTAGCAGTAGCATTAATAACTTTTTTAACAACAGCTGTAGTAATGGTTAGGGGAAAAGGATTTATTAAAATAATACCATTTTTAATATTAAAGGAGACAAAAATGAAAGCAATTGTTTTAAACAATCCATTAATTCAACATAAATTATCTATAATTAGAGATAAAAGAACTGGAACAAAGGAATTTAGAGAAATTATAGGAGAGATAGCAACTTTTTTATGTTATGAAGCTATGTCAGATGCAAGATTAGGAGATGAAGAAATTGAAACACCAATATGTAAAACAAAAGTAAAAAGATTAGATGAAAATCAATATGCATTTGTTCCTATTTTAAGAGCTGGAACAGGAATGTTAGATGGCTTATTAAAGGTAATGCCAAATGCAAAAATAGGACATGTTGGTTTATATAGAAATGAAACAACATTAAAACCAGTACGTTATTATTATAAAATGCCAAAAGACATAGCAAATAGGGAAGTTATTGTTTTAGATCCAATGCTTGCAACTGGAGGTTCTGCAGTAGATACAATAACAATGCTAAAAGAAGATGGTGTAAAAAAATAAAATTTTTATGTATTATTTCTGCACCAGAAGGAATAAATAAATTAAAGGAAATACATCCAGATGTTAAAATATATACAGCAGCTATTGACGAAAAATTAAATGAAGTAGGATATATTGTACCAGGATTAGGAGATGCTGGAGATAGAATTTTTGGAACAAAATAAAATAAAATAAAAGAACCTGAATCTAGAAAACTAGAATAGGTTCTTTTTTATAAGAATTTTTTTAAAATTGATTATCTACAATTATTATTATTTTGTTTTTCATTGTTATTATTGTTTTGATTATTTTTGTTATTATTTTTATTGTTGTTTTGATTATTTTTCTTAGACATAAAAAGCACCTCCAATCAAATTTACACTAATATTGTTTACCTAAAGGCAAGAAAATATTCAATCATATATTTGTATTTTTATTCCTTTTATGATACACTTTAAACAATTCAATGTGTAAATTTTTAGAAAATATAACATACAATAAACATAGAAGATGAGGAAGTGTAAAAATGAAATTTGTTAATAAAAAACTAGAAGAATTTAACAATTATATTAAATTTCGAAAAATAGCTATAATTGGATTAGGAGTTAGTAATATACCATTATTGGATTATATGTACGAAAATAAGGCTAATGTAACTGTTTTTGATGAAAGACAACAAACTAGTATATCAAAAGAAATTTTGGAGAAAATAAATACATATGAATTTAATTATTTTTTTGGAGATGATTGTTTAAAAAATTTAAAAAATTTTGATATTATATTTAGATCACCTAGTTGTTTACCAACTAAACAAGAATTAATTGAAGAATCTAACAGAGGAGCAATTATCACTTCTGAAATTGAAATGCTTATGAAAATGTGTCCTGCAAAAATTATTGGTGTTACAGGAAGTGATGGAAAAACAACTACAACTAGTTTAATATATAATATTTTAAACAATGCTGGATATAATACCTATTTAGGCGGAAATATAGGAACACCACTATTTACAAAACTACAAGAAATAAAACCAGAAGATATAGTTGTTCTTGAATTAAGTAGTTTTCAACTAATGGATATGGATATTAGTCCAGACATATCTGTTATTACTAATATAACACCAAATCATTTAAATATTCATAAAGATTATGAAGAATATATAAATGCTAAGAAAAATATTTTTAAATATCAAAGTAAAGATGGAATTCTTGTGTTAAATTATGATAATGAAATTACAAAAGAATGTGCAAAAGAAGCAAATGGAAAAGTCATATTTTTCAGTGGTACTCAAAAAATAGATGATGGTTATATTGTAGATAATGGAATTATAAAACAATGTAATGAAAAAATAAGAAAACATCTAATAGATAAAAAAGATATAATTCTCAGAGGAAACCATAATTTAGAAAATATAGCAACAGCAATAGCTGCTACTGAAACACTAGTTGATATAGATACAGCTATAGAAGCAATAAAAACATTTAAACCAGTAGAACATAGATTAGAATTAGTAAGAGAAATAGATGGAGTTAAATGGTATAACGATTCTGTAAGCTCTTCTCCAACTAGAACGATTGCAGGGCTTAATTCTTTTGAAGAAGATATTATTTTAATAGCAGGCGGATATGACAAAAATTTAGACTATAATCCAATTGCTAAACCAATTATAAATCATGTTAAAACTTTAATTTTATTAGGTCAAACATCAGAAAAAATTTTTAATGCTGTTAAAAGAGAATCAGAAAGGGAAAATAAGAAAATAAAAATATATATGTGTGATTCTTTAGAACAAACTGTAAACATTGCAAAAAAATATTCAGAAAAAGGTCAAATTGTATTATTTTCCCCAGCTAGTGCAAGTTTTGATTTATTTAAAAACTTTGCTGATAGAGGAAATAAATTCAAACAAATAGTAAATAATTTATAGTATATTCACAAATAAAAGAACCTCTTCATACTATATACAAAATATGAAGGAGGTTTTTTTATGAAAGAACAATCTTATGAAGAATACATAAGAAATATTTTAGGTTATCCATTAAATGATAATATATGTGAACAAAATAATGTTTATGAAACACAACAATATATGCCATATAGCTATAATATGGAATCTTCAGAATTAGAGGAATGTTACCCAGAAATATATAAAATTATTTATCCAATGATAACTCAAGCTTGTAGTAGAAATACTAAGCCAATAACAAAAGATGTTATAAATACCATGACAGATGATATTTATTCAGCAATTGAAACAGATACAGAGATTAATATAAATATTAATTTAGGAAATGAGATAAATAATGTTGAAAATAGAGCATCAACAAATTCTTATAAATCCAAAAATCCGAGAACAACAACAGAACAAAAAAGTAGTAATTTAAATAGGGAAAATAGGGGAGAGAATAGGCAATTTAGAAATAATAATTTAAGAGATTTAATAAAAATTTTATTAATACGTGAATTATTAGGTAGACCAGGATTTCCAGGATCACGCCCACCATTTAGACCAAATCCAAGACCACCATTTCCAGGAGGACCAATAGGACCAAGACCTCCAATTAGACCAAGAGGAGAATATGAAAACATTTATGATATTTATGAAAAATAAATTACAAAAATTAACAATTTTTCAAAAATGATATTGTATAAAACCTTTCAAAAATGTTGAAAATAATATTGAAAAACTTTGAAAGGTGGTAGAAAAATGAAAGTTAAAGAATGTATGTGCAATGATGTATGTTGTGTTAAACCAGAAACAACAATACAAGAAGTAGCAAAACTTATGGGTTCAAAACATGTTGGATCAATTCCTATATGTGATGAATCAAATTGTTTATGTGGAATTGTAACAGATAGAGATATATTATTAAGATGTATAGCTTGTGATAAAGATAGTAAACAAACACCTGTTAGTGAAATAATGTCATGTAATGTTTGTACTTGTACAGAAGATGATGAAATGACAAATGCAGAATCTAAAATGGCACAAAACCAAATAAGAAGATTACCAGTTTGTGATAATCAAAATCATGTTATAGGAATATTATCAATAGGAGACTTAACAAATAATGATAGAGAATTAGGTAAACAAGAGGTTTGTACAACAATTGAAAATATATGTAATTGCAATGGAAATAAAAATGCAGAATAATTATTAAAAGGACGGATAATATCCGTTCTTTTACATATACTAAAATAGGGAGAAGATAATGATATTTGATGTTTCATACTGGACAAGAGTATTAAAAAGAATTTTATATGTGGTATTTATATTAATTGGCTTATACATAGGTTTAAAATTATCTATATTTTATATGCCATTTTTAGTTGCATTTATTATATCTTTATTAATTGAACCATCAATAAAATATATAATGAGAAAAACAAATTTCACAAGAAGAACTAGTTCAATTATTATATTTGTATTAGTATTAATTATTATATTAGGTAGTTTATCATGGGTAATTGTAACATTAATTTCCGAATCTTCCAGTTTATTACAGGGATTAAATGATTATTTTGAAAAAGCATCTCAAATTTTCAATAATATAATTTCTGGATTTGATTTTGACAAAATTCATTTATCAGATGAAATTTTGACAGTATTTCAAAATTCAACAGGTGATGTTTTACAAAATATTTCTACATGGTTAAGAAATTCATTAACAGGAGTTGTAAATATAGTAACAAGTATTCCTTCTATTGCAATTTGTATAGGAATAACAGTTCTTGCATTATATTTTATTTGTGTAGATAAAATATATATTTTAGATCAAATAGAACACCATTTACCAAAAGTTTGGGTAAAAAAGCTAGGAAGACATTTAAAAGAGTTGACACAGACTTTGGGAGGATATTTGAAAGCAGAGGCAACTTTAATATTAGTTTCTTTTATAATTTCTCTTGTTGGTTTATATATTTTAAAAATAGTAGGATTTAAAATTGATTATCCTTTACTTATGGCTTTATTTATAGGATTTGTTGATGCACTGCCAATATTAGGTTCTGGTACTGTTATGATTCCATGGGCAATTATTTGTAGTATAAATGGGGATTTGAATTTAGGAATTGCTATTATAGTTTTATTAATAATAATGTCAATTGTTAGACAAATTTTAGAACCAAAATTAGTTAGTAAAAACATAGGAGTACATCCAATATTTACTCTTATTGCAATGTACACAGGGTTTAAACTAATAGGAGTAATAGGTTTATTAATAGGTCCAATAGTTCTAATTATTGTAAAAAATATTTTTGCAAGTTTAATAGATAAAGGTGTATTTAAAACTATTTTTGATAAAAGATAAAAAAGTAAATACTTTTTTGTATTTACTTTCTTTACAATATTACTATATATTTCACATTCAATTTCATATTTTAGTGTTGCAATTCTTCATCTTCTTTATTAACTAATTTTTCAATAATTTCTTTAAGTTCTGAGCTTTTTAAATAATTTTCAATATCATATTTTGAAAATTCGAAAAATTCTTCAGAGGGATCAAATATTTTATCACGTATATTATACATTTTTGAAAAATAAGTTAGTAAAGCCTTTTCTTGAGGACTACCTTCTTGAACTTGACCTACGATATTTCTATAATTTTTATAATCACTATATCCTTCAATTAGTACTTTATTTTTTTCAACATTATCTAATTTAGCACGATAGACAGAAG
>CANTHA010000033.1 GCA_947653375.1 uncultured Clostridium sp.
TTTTTATTTTCTTTTGTTAATGGTTCTAAATCTTCACCACTATGATCATATTTTTTTAATTCTGGTTTTTCTTCAAAGTTATCTACAATACTTCCACCAAAATTTATTTTTATTTGCTCCCCATTATTTGAAGTTTTTTCCTGCTTCATTAATTCTTCTTTTTGTCTTCTTAGTTCCTCTTTTCTTTTTCTTCTTATCTCTGCTGGTGACTCTCTATGTTCTCTTTCTTTTAGTTCATGCTTTCTTTCTTCTTTTCTCTCTTCTTTTCTTTCATCAACTCTATCCATCATAATTGCTAACATGTCTGATAAGTTAATTCCAAAAGTAAAGACTATTAATATTATAGCTATACCTATACATAAAATAATTGCTCCTATATTACCTAATAATTTTGTTAATGGTACTGCAGCAACTGCTCCAATTGCTCCTCCGCCTTTACTTTGTGAACCTAGAAAATAAGCATCTTGTACTATTTCCCCCATATTTTTAGTTTGCAATAATTCTCCTGAAGCTAATTGGAATACACTAAACATGATTGATAGACTAACTATGGCTATAACATATTGAGTTAATTTGGATCCCATTTCTTCATTTTCACATGCAATTTTTATTGCAATAATAAATATTCCTATAGGTAGTACATATTGCATTATTCCTAACATTCCACCTAAAATTTCATTAAGTTTTGAACCTATTATTCCTGATTTAGTATATATTAATACTGCTAATAGTATACTAAAAATTATTAATCCAACAATTGTAATATCTAGTTGTGAAGTTTGTTTTTTTCTTTTTTTATATCTTCTTTTTTTAGCCATCATTTACCATCCTTTTATCTCTATTTTATCTACTATAATCTAAAAAAGGGATAATGTTTTCCCAAAATTATTTAAAAGTCAAATTTCAAAAGTCTTAGTGTTGACTTCTGACATCTGACTTTTGCTTTTTAATCTAATTCTTTTCTACTATCTTCAATTGTTTTAATTGTATCTTCTAATGAAATTTTCATTAAGTTTAATGCTTCTGACATATTAGTACCTAATTTATCTAATGTGTCTTTTATTACATCTTCTGTATTTGATAATATGTTATCAGCATATTCTTTTGTTCCTTTTGAAATTTCTCTTGACATTTCATTAGCTGTTTCAATTATTTCTGTTTTTTGGTCATATGCTTTTCTTGTTATTTCATGTTCATCAATCATGGATATAATTCTATTTTCTGCTTCTTTTACTATATTATCAGCTTCTTTTTGAGCTTCTATCAATATTCTTTGTCTTTCTTCTTTTACCCATTTTGCTTGTTTTAGTTCATCTGGAAGTTTTATTCTAACTTCTTTTATTATATCTAAAAATTGTTCTTCATCTATAATAGATTTTGTAGAAAATGGTATTTTCCTACTTTCTTCTAATAAATCCTCCAATGTGTCTAATAATGTAAATATCTCCATGATTTTACCCCTTTCTTGTTATCTTATCTTTTCTTTAAAAATATAAGATTTGCTCTTCCGTACTTTCTTTTATCATAAATATCAATTTTTAATTTTTGTATCTGCTTTGTGATTTTCTCTTCTTGATCTGTTTCAATAATCACAATAGAAGTTTCTTTTAATATATTTTTGTTAATTATTTTTTCCAATGCCTCATATGCAAAATTTGTTGCATATGGCGGATCAATATATATAATATCAACTTTTTCTTTTATTTTATTATCTAATACATCATGAAAATCTTTATTATATATTTTTGTGTATTCTTCACTATGTGTTTTTATAATATTTTTTTTAATAATATCTATAGCTTGTTTTGAAGAATCTGATAAAATAACTTTTTTTGCTCCTCTACTTACTGCTTCTAATCCTATTGCTCCACTTCCTGCAAATAAATCTAAAAATATACAATCTAATATTTCATTTTGTATTATATTAAATAATGACTCTTTTACTCTGTCTAAAGTTGGTCTTGTATTTTCACCTTCAAGTGTATATAATTTAGTACCTCGTGATTTTCCACTTATTATTCTCATATCAAAACCTTTCATAAGATAGTATTATTTTATTCTTTTTTTAGATAACGGTCAATAGTATTAATATAAATGTAACATACATTTAACAGTTCTGTAATATATCTATTTTTTTCGCTTTTTTTCATGATTTTTCTATTATATAATAAGACAAAATTGTGTAAAATATATTTTTTATTGTATATGTATATTTTTAAATTTCTCTTATACAAAAGAAAAAAACTACCTATAAGATAGTTTTTTCTTTTGTATTTTTATATATCTTCTTTATTTATGTCTTTTAGTAATTCTAGTTGAGAAATTAAAAGTGATTCCATTTTTGCTTTATATATATCAAATTGTTTTTTTATATCATCTACTTCTTTTCTTTTAGCTATAATTTCATTATCCAATTCAATAATTTGTTGTTTTGCATTTTGTTTTGCTTCGTCGATTATTTGATCTGCTTGTTGCTTTGCTACATTTTTTACATCTTCTGCAGTTGTTTGAGCCATTACTAAGGTATTTTGTAACGTACTTTCAATAGTTTTATAATGTTCCATATTTTTTGTTAATTCTTCAACTTTAGCTTTTAATTCTGTAGATTCTTTATATATTTTTGAATAATCTAAAGTTAAGTCATCTAAAAAATCATCGACTTCTTCTACACTATATCCATTCATCATTTGTTTTGAAAATTTTTTATTTTCTATGTCTAATGGTGTTATCATTTCATTCCCCCCTAATAAATGGTTCTAGTTTATCCATTGTTTTTTAACCATGAAACAGAAAGCTTGTTTTTCATTTCTTCTCTTGCCATATCATTTGTTATTTCATAGTTTGATGGAGCAACTAAAAAGATAGAATTAGATACTTTTTGAATATATCCATCTAAAGCATAAACTCCTCCACTTATAAAATCTACTATTCTTCTTGCAACATCTTTATTTACATATTCTAAATTAACAATAACAGATTTCTTTTCTTTTATAAAGCTACATATTTCATCTGATTGCTCAAATGTTGTAGGTTGTGATATAACCATTTTAATAGCATTAGTTTGTGGCATAGCTACCACTTTATTTTTTCTACCAAATAATCTTTTATCTTCAACTACTTCATCATCTTCTTCATCATATTCATAAATATTTTCTTCATCATATTCTTCTGGCTCTGCTGAATCCATTCCGAATAAATCCCATATTTTATTCATTACAGCTCCTGACATAAAAAAACCTCCTAAATTTACTTTTGTATTTTACTATACAAATAGTATGTACTTTTTTTCTTCTATTGTCAACATTTTTTTGTAAATGTTATAATTTTTTAATGTGTTTGTAATATTTTTGTAATATTATTGAATTTTTTCTAAGTTTGGCTGTAATAATATTTCATCATATATTGCTATTTTTTTATATGATGCAATTTGTTCATTTGAAAATCCATATTCTTTTAAATCTTCAGTATCATATGATTCAATAATTGAATACTTTTCACCATTCTTTTTTACTTTAATAAGAATTTTACTTAAATATCCTGCTCGACTTCTAACTACATAGTTTAATCCATTTTCTTCTACAATTGCTTGATTTGGAACTTTTAGTCCAGATTCACTCCACCATATTAAGTCAAATGATATTTTTCTATAATTAATTAATTCTTCTATTTGCTTATTTAATTTTAAAATAATTAGAATATCTCCATCATCTTCTTTTATTAAATTTGTAATTTCAGCTATTGTTTCTACATTATTTGATAATCTAACTTTTACCTTATTTCCAACTTGTGCTTGTTTTGCTTCTTCAGAAGAAGATACTGTTGCTATATAACAAGTAAAATTATCTATTATCTTACCACATTCATCATTTGTTGCGACTATTTTACCAGTTTTTAAATCTAATTTTTCTAAATATTCTTTACTTAATTCTCCAAAATTATCAGGAGTTAATGTTTCTTCCAAACCATCAACTTTATACGAAACAATTCCACTTATTGGCGCTTTAACATATTCAGCTCCTGAATTTAGTTGATTTTCATATTCTTTTCTTTCTTTAATTAATTGATTTAAATATGATCCCTTTGGGCTTAAATCCCCTGCTATTTTAGATTTTTTTGTTATTAAATTATTAATTTCCTTTTTATATTCTTCTAATTTTACTGTATCTGTTATATTACTTATATTCAAAACTTTTTCATCAATTTGATTTTCTAATAATTTCATATCTGAAGAAAATAAACTATTATCTTTTGTCATTACTTCTTGAACTTTTTCATCTAACTCAGCTACTTTTTTCTTTAAATTTTCTTCATTATTACTATAATATCGAAAAATATCTTCATTAACTCCTGCTCTTTCTCCTTCTGATTTAATTTGTTCCATACCATTTTTGTAATTTTCACCTTTGATAACTTGTTCTTTTCTAATAACATATCCTATATCTGTTTCTTCTTGATAAAGCTGTCCTTCTTCAATTGTAAATATGTTCGTAGGTTGTTTTATTAATAAGTATATTGTATACAATATATATATTATAATAGTAATTAAAAGAATATATAAAATTATACTTTTATTTAATCCTTTTCTCTTTTTTATCTCCTGTTTTTTCAATTTAAAACCTCCAAAATAATTGAGATATTATTTTGTATATCATTATTTCCATCTAGCCAAATAGTTTCTTTGTTTTTTCTAAACCATGTTAATTGTCTTTTGGCATATCTTCTTGTTTCTTGTTTTATTTTATCTATCATTTCTTGTTTTGTGCAATTACCCTCTATGTATTGCACTACTTCTTTATATCCTAATCCTTGCATAGCTGTTGGAAATTCATCATATTTTTTATAAATATCCTTAACTTCTTGTATGAGTCCATTTTCAATCATAATATCTACTCTATGGTTAATACGCTGGTACAATATTTCTCTATCCCAACTTAATGCATATATTTTATAATCAAATTCAATTTCTTTTTTTCTTGATTGTATCTCTTGTTCTGTTTTGTTTTTACCTGTTGCATGATAAATTTCTAGTATTCTTAATATTCTTTTTTTATCATTTCTACTTATTTTTTTAATTGCTTCAGGATCAATGTTTTTAGCTTCTTCATATAAATTCTCAAGTCCGCCTTTATTTGCTTTATCTTCCAATTCTTTTCTATATTTTTCATCAAATTTAATATTTTGATACTCTATTTCATATATTAAACTATCTATATATAATCCTGTTCCACCTACAATTATAGGATTTTTTCCTTTTTTTAGTATTTCCTTAATTGCTTGTTTAGCATGTTTTTTGTAATCTGCAACACTATATCTTTCATTAGGAACAATAAAATCTATTAAATAATGTTTTATATTTTGCATTTCTTCTTTTGTAGGTTTTGCTGTACCTATATTCATTTCTTTATAAATTTGCATTGAATCAGCTGATATTATTTCTCCATTTATTTTTTTTGCTAATTCAACACCTAATGCTGTTTTTCCTGATGCTGTTGGTCCTACAATTACAATAACTTTTGGTTTTTCTAACATTATACTCTTCCTTTATTGCTATTATTTATTTTCTTGCAAATTTCTTTTCAATATCATATTTAGTCATCTTTATAGCTGTTGGTCTTCCATGTGGACAAGTAAATGGATTTGGTAATTCTAATAATTTATCCATTAAACTTTTTACCTCTTCTTCTGTTAATGCCATATTTGCTTTTACTGCAGCTTTACATGCTACTGTTGCAATAAACTTTTCTTCTTTTTCTTGTTTCGCAGTTCTTGCAACTGTATTTATCTCATCTAATGTTTCTAAAAATAATTCTTTAGTATCTAAATCTACACATATAGTTGGAACTCCTGTTAATTTAATGGTATTATCCCCAAATTCTTCTAAGCTAAATCCAGCTTGTTTAAACATTTTCATATTATCTTGTGCTATATCCATTTCTTTATGTGTTAATGTTATAATATCTGGTAATAACAACATTTGAGAGTCTTTTTTTGTATCACTATAATAATTATTTTTTACTTTTTCATACATAATTCTTTCATGTGCAGCATGTTGATCTAATATGTACATTTCTTTATCTATTTCAAGAATAATATATGTTTTAAAAGCTATACCTATAAATTTATAAGTTGGTTTTTTAATGTTTTCTTCATCTTCAAATACTGAAATATTATCTTTTATTATATCTACTGCATTTAGTTTTTCATCTTCTTTTTCTTCTACTTCTAATTCTTTTATTGGTGCACTACCAAATAATTTTTGATACATTTCATTAAAATCTTCAGAAACAACTTTAGGATTGTCTTTTAAATCTTGCATTTTTTCTTTTATTTCTTCAAATTCTTTTTTTATTTCTGGATCTTGCATTGTATCTATTACTTGAGTTGCATTATCTATTTTTTCATCTATTTCTATATTTCTTTTTTCTATTTCATCTTTTTCATCTATTTCCTGATTTTCTTCTATTTCTTGTTTTTCTTTCTTTTTTGTTTCTTGCTTTTCTATTTTTTCTTGCTCAATATTATAGTCTTCTTTTGCTAATTCATCTTTTTCAAATTGTTTTTTTATTTCTTTAGTATCTATTATTTTTGTTTCTTCTTTTGTCTGATTTTCTAGTTCATATGAAGTTTTTTCTTCTTCTACATCTGATATATTTTTTGTTTCTTTCATATCTTCTTCTAATTGTTGTCTCATTTTTTTTAGCTGTTCTAAAATTGTTGATGTATCAATTGGTTCACCAATATTTTCGATTTTCTTTTTTTCTACTACATTAGTTTTGACTTTACTTTCAGTATCTGTATATTCCTCTATATCTTTTTCTTTTTGTTTTCTAAAAGAAAATAATCCATTAGAATTTTGCTTTTTATTTTCATCTTGCTTTAATTTTTTTAATCTTTCGTCAAAGCTTTCTGGTGTTCTTTCTGTATTAGCTACTAATTCCTCTTTTAATAATGTATCTTTTATTGTATGATATATTGCTTGAAATATTTTATTCTCTTCTTCAAATCTAACTTCTAATTTTGCAGGGTGAACATTTACATCTACTTTTGCGGGATTCATTTCTATATTTAATATAACAAATCCAAATTTTCCAATTGGAATTAGTCCTTTATATGCTTGTTCTGTTGCTGCTGTTAAAGTTTTATCTTTTATATATCTTTTATTTACAAAAAATAATTGATTTGAACGATTTGATCTTGCAATTTCTGGTTTTCCTATAACTCCCTTAACATTAATATCTTCATAGTTATATTGTGTTTCAACAATTCCTTTTGCAACATCTTTACCATATATACTATAAATTACATTTTTTAAATTGCCATCACCATTTGTTTGAATTATAGTTTTTCCTGAATTAATAAACTTTATTGCTACTTCTGGATGTACTAATGCTATTCTTGTAACAGTATCTTCAACATATCCAGATTCTGTATAATCTTTTTTTAAAAATTTATAACGTACAGGTGTATTGAAAAATAAATCTTTGACTGTAATTGTTGTTCCTGTCCTAGATGCTGACTCTTCTTTTTGTAATACATCTCCTGCTTTTACTACTACTTTATATCCTGTTTCTTGCTCTTGTGTTTTTGATATTAACTCAACTTCACTAATTGCTGCTATACTTGCTAATGCTTCTCCACGGAATCCCATAGATGTAACTGTATCTAAATCATCAGCACTTCTTATTTTACTTGTTGCATGTCTTTCAAATGCAATTTCTAAATCATCTTGTGCAATTCCCTTTCCATTATCAGTAACTTTGATGAATGAAATTCCTCCATTTTTTATTTCTACTGTTATATTTGTTGCTCCTGCATCTATAGAATTTTCTACCATTTCTTTTATAACTGATGCAGGTCTTTCAATAACTTCTCCTGCAGCTATTTTATTTATTGTTAATTCGTCTAATAAAACGATATTTCCCATTTTTATCCTCCGTTTTTTTCTAATTCTTTTTGTTTTTTCAATTATATCACTAGTATTTTAAATTTGTACAGTTTTTTAAAAAACTTTTTGTCTTTTTTAAAAAAAATATCGCTTATTATAAATTTTTGTCTTTGTTGTCATTAAAGAAATTTCTAATATAAATATTGTATTTAAATTGTTTATCTATTATTGTCTTATTTTTCTTTTTATTTTCTAATATTTGATAATAAGCATTTATTGAATTTCAATAAATCAGTTCTTTCACTTACATTTCATCATACTACTAAATTGTAATTTATCTCTTACTTATTCCAAGTCATTGTATATTCTATTTCATCTGTATCGTTATCTATATCTTCGTTTGTAATTATAAAATCATTCTTTTTATAAAAATTGATAGCATTTGTATTTTTCTTATATACTCTTAATATCAAATTATTTCTATTTTCCTTTACTTTATTTAATAGTAATGTTCCTATTCCATTATGCTGACTATTTGTATCTACAAAAATTCCTTCAATATAGTTTGTATTCATTCCAATAAATCCTATTATTTTATTATTAACTAAATATACATATAGTTCAGCATTTGGCAAAATACTTTTTACATATTTATAATTGTTTTCCCAATATTCATTTGAAATAAAATTATGAGCTTTTATGTTTGCACTTTTCCATATCTGCATTATATCATCTATATCATTATCTTCAAATTTCCTTATCATTTTTTCTCCTTTAAAATCGCAAATTATTGCATACTTATTTTTCTATCGTTATAATCTTTGTTGCCACTTTTTCTACAAAAATTTTATCGTGTTCAACAAAAATTAGTGTTGGATTATATTTTAAAATTGAATCTTCTATTTGTTCTCTTGTTAGTATATCTATATAATTCAATGGCTCATCCCATATATAAATATTAGCTTGTTCTGATATACTTTTTGCTATTAAAACTTTCTTTTTCTGCCCTTCACTCATTTCTTCAATTTTTGTATCAAAATCCAATTTTGAAAATCCAATTTTGAATAACATTGCTTTAAAAATGCTCTCATCTATTTTATTATCTAGTGCAAATTTTTTTAAGTTTCCTTTTAAGTAATCTGTGTTTTGTGATACATAAGATATTTTTAAATCATTTGCTATTTTAAATTCTCCATTGTATTGTATTTCTTGTCCTATAATCAGTTTTAATATACTTGATTTTCCGATTCCATTTTTACCAACTATTGCAATTCTATCTCCATTTTTCACTTCAAATGAAACTGGAGAAAATATTATTTTGTCATTGTATTTTATTTGTAAGTTATTTGCTAAAATCAATGGACTTTTTCTACTTTCTATTGGAATTATTTTTAAACTATCATTTCTATCTACATTTTTTAATAAATTACTTTTTTCATCTATTGCTTTTTCAATTCGTTGTTCCATAACTTTTGATTTTTTCATCATTTTTGCAGACTTATGCCCTAGATAACCTCTGTCTATTGTTGACTCTGAATTGCTTGTTTTATATTTTGACTTTTCAACTTCATTAGACCATTTTGCAGTATTTTTTGATGCAATTTCAAGTTTGTTTATATCTTTTTGTAGTCTTTCATTCTGCATTATTTCAAAATTATCTTGTCTGTCTTTATTTTCTTTCCAAGATGAAAAATTACCCTGCTGTATTTCAATATTAGTATTATTTATAGAAATAATATGATTTACAACTTTATCTAAAAAATTTCTATCGTGAGATACTAATATAAACCCTTTTTTCTTTTCCAAGTAATTAACTAAATTATTTCTTGTTTCTATATCTAAATGATTGGTAGGCTCATCTATAAGCAAGAAATTATTTTCTTTTAAAAATAAACTAATTAACAGTATTTTTATTTGTTCTCCACCACTTAATAAATTAAAATTTCTATAAAGAATTTCTGTATCGCTATTTAATAAATTCAATTCTTTTATAATTTCCCAATCTTCAATATTTGGAGCAATTTCATTTACTATCTCTATTGCCATTCTATTTTTATTAGTTACTTCAAAAGGGAAATAATCTACATCTACATTTTTTGATATTGTTCCTCTATATTCATATTTCCCCTGTAATAGTTTTAAAAATGTAGTTTTTCCTTTACCATTTCTACCTATTAGTCCTAACTTCCAATCTGTATCTATATTAAATGAAACATTTTCAAATATATTATTTAAACTTCCATCATATCCAAAAGTCAAATTATTTACACTTATTAAAGACATTATTCCTCCCTACAAATTACTATTTGTGCTACAATTATATAATAAAAGGTAAATAATTTCAAACTTATTATCTGACTTACTTATTATAATTTTATAACTTTTTCCCATGGTAATTTATCTTTTCCAAAATGCCCATAATTAGTAGTCATCCTATATATTGGCTTTTGCAAATCCAAATAATTTATAATTCCACGTGGTGTTAAATCAAACTTATTTTCTATCTTTTTTACAATTTCTTCCCTAGGTATCAATTCAGTTCCAAAAGTCTCTAAATATATAGAAATTGGATTTGCCACACCTATTGCATATGACAATTGTATTTCACATTTTTTTGCCAAGCCATTTGCAACAATATTTTTAGCCAAATTTCTTGCCATATATGATGCTGATCTATCTACTTTTGTTGCATCTTTTCCTGAAAAAGCACCTCCGCCATGTCGTGAATATCCACCATATGTGTCTACTATTATTTTTCTTCCTGTCAACCCACTATCACTTAAAGGTCCACCAATTACAAATCTTCCTGTTGGATTAATATAGTATTTTGTATTTCTATCTAATAATTCTTTTGGCACTACCTCTTCTATTACTTTATGTTTAATATCTCTTTTTAGTATTTTCAAATCTATGTTTTCATTATGCTGAGCTGATATTACTATAGTATCAATTCTTATTGGTTTTTCATTTTCATATTCTACTGTAACTTGTACTTTACCATCTGGTCTTAAATAATTAACTATATTCTGTTTTCTTACTCCTGCTAATCTTTCAGATAATTTATGTGCTAAAAATATTGGCATTGGCATTAAATTTTCTGTTTCGTCACATGCAAACCCAAACATAATTCCTTGATCTCCTGCTCCCTCTGAAATAACATCTTCGTTTTCTCTTTGTTCTAGTGATTTATCCACACCTATTGCTATATCTGGTGATTGTTTTGATATATTAATATAAATATTACATGTTTTATAGTCAATATCTAAATTAGAATTATCATATCCTATTTCTTTTATTGTTTCTCTTACAATTTTTTCAATATTAATATTTGTAGCTTTTGAAGTTATTTCTCCTGTTAGTATTATTTCTCCTTTTCCAGCTACTGTTTCACATGCTACTCTTGAATTTTTATCTTCTCTTAAAAAAGCATCTAATATGCTATCTGATATATAATCACATAATTTGTCTGGATGTCCTTCTGTTACACTTTCTGATGTAAATAATCTTTTCATTTTTCTTTCCTCTCTTAATTTTCTATATTTTAATCCATGTTTATTATAAACAAATAATTTTTACAAAATACAAATATATTATACTTTTATTAAATTTAATTTAAAATACTTTTTTAATATTTTTGAATAGTTATAAATAAACCTGTGATATATATAGATTTGATTGACTTTATAAAATGTATATGATAGAATTTGCCCAAAAGCAGTACTATCTACTTATTAATATATTCATATAAAGAGTAGATTATATAAAAGGAGAAATTTATGACTATTTTAGAATTTATTTTAAATAATACAAAATATTTAGAAGACTTAATAACAAGAAGCACTTACCATTCAAATGCTATTGAAGGAAGTACACTTACTTATGCTGAAACTTATGCTATTCTTTACAATGACAATAGCTTTAAAATAGAAGGAAAACAACCAAGAGAAATATATGAGGCTATTAATCATAAAAAATCTTTGGAATTAGTTTTTAAAAATTTACAAAACAATGAAGAATTTGATGAAAGGTTTATAAAAAGATTAAATAAAACTATAAATAAAGATATTAAAGATACTGAAGGATATAGATCAGTGCAAGTATTTATTCAAGGTAGTGAACATATTCCACCAGAACCTGAAAAAGTACCAAACCTAATGATGTATTATATATACAATTATAATCATGATGAACAAGATATTTTTGCTAAAATTGCTAAATATCATATTGAATTTGAAAAAATACATCCCTTTGAAGATGGAAATGGTAGAACAGGAAGATTACTTTTAAATTATGAATTATTAAAAAATAATTTACCACCTGTAGTCATAGTTAAAGAAGATAGAGTAAAGTATTTTGAATTTTTAAGAAATAATGATAGTACAGGTTTAGCAAAATGGCTGAAAGAATTATCTATCAAAGAAGAAGAAAGAATAGCCAAATTCGGATATAAAAAGTATAAACTGAATTGAGAAAGAATGATTTTATGAAAAAATATTTTAATTTTAAAAATACTATAAATTATGAAGATTTAAAATATATTTCAAAATTAATAATAGATGGAAAAATTGGCATATTTCCTACAGAAACCGTTTATGGTATTGGTACAAATGCATTTAAAGAAGATTCAATTAGCAAATTATATAAAATAAAAGAAAGGCCACTAAATAAACCAATTAGCTTATTAGTCTCTAACATTAAAATGGTGAAACAAGTTGTAAAAAATATTAATAAATTAGAATATGAGTTAATGGAAAATTTCTTTCCTGGTGCATTAACAATTATTTTTGAAAAAAATAATATTGTACCAGATATTGTTACATCAGGTACGAAAACTGTTGGTATTCGTATGCCTTCAAATGAAATCACACTTAAACTTATAGAATATGCTAATATTCCTATTGCTACAACAAGTGCCAATCTCTCTGGTAATAATAGTAGCACAAATTTTATGACTATTTACAATGATTTTTATAATGATGTAGATTTTTTTATTAATGATACAAGTAATAAAATTGGTATACCTTCTACTATTGTCAAGATTATTGACAATAAAATTAAAATTCTTAGATATGGAAGTATTACTAAAAATGATTTAGAAAAATTTGCTACGGTTATTGATATAAAAAAGAAATTATAAAAGAGAAATTCTATAAACTATGCTTTTCACTAGTTTAATGAATTTCTCTTTTTTCTAATCTTCTTCATTTTGACGTATTTGCTTTAGTTCCTTCTCAAAAACATTTGATATTAAAAGTAAAGTTAAAATATATATAAAAATTGATATAGACATTGTTATTTTTCCAACTGGTACTCTAGTAATTGCAATAATACTTAATAAAAGTGCTTGAACAATTATCAATGTACCTACTGTTCTTGTAATAATTAATGGCCATATTAATTTGTAATATCTTATTACAAAATATATAAGTATAATTAGTGTAGAAATTATTAATGGTTTTATATATTGTTTTACTAATTCTCTTCCTCTTGTATGAGGTATATCCACTATATTAACATTTTCTGTGGATAATTCAGTACCATATTTTTCATTTATCTTTGTAATTAAATTTGATTTTTGTTCTTCTGTAATGTCTTTAGATATTATACTAACTGTGTCTTCAAATATTTCTACTTTCTGTAATAATACTTGTTGATTTGGCATAACTTCATTTGTAATTGCTCTTATATCAGAAACTTCAAATTCCTTTTCTATATATAATTCAATATTTTTTGAGGCTTGATATTTCAAATCATAATTTAATCCAAAAATTAGAGTTATTATAATACCAATTA
>CANTHA010000034.1 GCA_947653375.1 uncultured Clostridium sp.
GTAGAAATTACATCAATTAAAGTAGGAACTACTAAAAAAGCTGAAACAAAGAAGGTAGAAGAGTCATCAACAAAAACAACAGTAGCAAAAACAGAATCAGCAAAGAAGACAGCAAAAGCAACAACATCTAAAAACACAACAAAAAAAACAACAGCGAAAAAATCAACAACAGGAACAAAAAAGAATACTGAAAAAGCAGAAGCTTAATAAATTAAAAGTAGACTTTAATTAAACAGATATAAATACAAAACTGAAAGGAGTGAGAAAACATGGCTCATAAAAAAGGTCAGGGTAGTAGTCATAATGGAAGAGAAAGTGAATCTAAAAGGCTTGGAGTAAAAAGAGCTGATGGTCAATTTGTTTTAGCAGGAAATATATTAGTTAGACAAAGAGGAACAAAAGTACATCCTGGAAATAATGTAGGAAAAGGTAGTGATGATACCTTATTTGCATTAATAGATGGTAATGTTAAATTTGAAAGAAAAGGTAGAGATAAAAAACAAGTAAGTGTTTACCCTGTAGAACAATAAATAAAAACACTTTAGATATTTAAATATCTAAAGTGTTTTTATTTATTGAAAAATCTCCGATATTAAATCTATTGATTACTTGCAAAAATATAAAACTTATGATATAAAGTAAGCAAAATAAATAATTATAATAAAAATAAGAGAGATATAAAAATAGCAAGAATTGAGGTGAAGAGATGATAAAAGCGTATGCAAAGTCAGATATAGGTAAAGTTAGAGAAATAAATCAAGATTCATATTATATATCTGACTCAATTGATGAAGTACAAATATATATGCTCGCAGATGGTATGGGAGGATACAATGGAGGAGAAATAGCAAGTAATCTTGCCATACAATCAGCAAAAAATTATATTGAAAATAATTTTAATGATATAGAAAAAGAGAAAGATAGTATTATACAATTATTAGCAAGTAGTATTGAATATGCGAATATGGTTGTATATGAAAAATCAAAAGAAAATAAAGAATTAGAAGGAATGGGTACTACGTTAGAAATTTGTTTAATATATAACAATAAAGTATACATAGGTCATGTTGGAGACAGTAGAGTATATAGAATAAGAAAACAATTTATGAGAAAATTAACTCAAGATCATAGTTATGTGCAGAAATTAGTAAAAGACGGAAAAATTACTCAAGAACAAGCAATACATCATCCTCAAAAAAATATGCTAATGAAAGCTCTTGGATGTAATGCTTTTGTAGAGCCAGATGTAATGGTAAAAGGATTTTTAAAAGAAGATATTTTAGTTATATGTTCAGATGGATTATCAAATTTATTGTCACAAGATGAAATATTTGCATCAGCAAAGAATAATATAGAATTAGCACCTAAAGAACTTGTTGAAAAAGCTAATTTAAAAGGTGGATATGATAATATAACAGTTGTTATTATAAAAAATATTTAACAATCTACATATAAAACATATTAAGGGAGAGATAAATATGAATATAGAAGGTAAACTATTAGGTGATCGTTATCAGATTATCGAAAAAATAGGAAATGGTGGTATGGCTACTGTATATAAAGCAACAGATAAAATTTTAAAAAGAGATGTAGCTGTAAAAATATTAAGGGATGAATTTACTACTGATGAAGAATTTATAAAAAGATTTGAAGGAGAAGCCCAAGCAGCAGCTAGACTAACTCATGCAAATATTGTTTCAATTTATGATGTCGGAGTAGATGGAAATTTATATTATATTGTAATGGAATTAATACAAGGAAAAACATTAAAAGAAATAATATTAAAAGAAAAGGGACCACTACCATGGAAATGGTCTATAAATGTAGCAATGCAAATTGCTTCAGCATTAGAAATGGCTCACAAAAATAGTATTATTCATAGAGATATAAAACCACATAATATAATAATAACAGAAGACGGAATAGCAAAGGTAACTGATTTTGGAATAGCAAAGGCAGTTTCAAATTCAACAATTACAGCATTTGGAACAACAATAGGATCAGTTCATTATTTTTCTCCAGAACATGCAAGAGGTGGATTTACAGATGCAAAGTCAGACATATATTCATTAGGTGTAGTTATGTATGAAATGGTAACAGGAGAAGTTCCTTTTGATGCAGACACACCAGTATCAGTAGCATTAAAACATATGCAGGAAGAACCAGAAGAACCAATTAATATAAATGAAAAATTACCAATGGCAGTTAATAAAATAATAATGAAAGCCTTACAAAAAGAAAGTTCATTAAGATATCAATCTGCAACAGAAATGTTGGAAGATTTAAGAAAAGCATTAAAAGATCCAGATGGAGATTTTGTTGATGATGAAGAATATGACCCAACAGCGGAAACTCAAGTTATAGATACAAATATGTACAAAGATAATAAACCTAATAGAAATAAAAGAGGAAAAAAAGATAATAAGTTAAAAGAGTTTATAAAAAATCATAAGAAATTAAGTATATGCATAGGAGTAATTCTACTATTTGTATTAAGTTTAGGAGGAACAATGCTAGTTTTAGGACTTACAAATCCTCCAGAAGTTGAAATGCCAAATGTAGTTGGAATGTCAAAAGATGAAGCTGAGCAAGAAATTAAAAATGCAAAACTAAAGTTTGAAGTTGAAAAAGAAGAATATAATAGAGATGTCCCAGAAGGTTTTATTATTTCACAAGATCCTACATATGTTGAAAGATTTAATAAAGTAAAACAAGGTAGCACAGTAAAAGTTGTAGTAAGTAAAGGTCAAGAAAAAACTACAGTTCCAAAAGTAGTTGGTATGGAAAAAGAAAAGGCTATAAAGGCTTTAGAAGACGCAAAGTTAGAAGTAGAGATAGTAGAAGAAACAAGTAAAAAAGTAGAAGAAGGATATGTTATTAGTCAAGATACAGACCCAGATACAGAAGCATTTGCAGGTGATACAGTAAAAATTCATGTTAGTACTGGTACAGGAATTAAACAAGTTGAAATGACAAGTGTTATAGGAAAATCAGAAGCAGATGCTCGTAATACATTACAAAGTTTAGGATTAAAAATTAATGTAGCTTATGAAGAAAATTCTTCAAAAGCAAATGGAATTGTATTAAAACAAAGTATAGATGCTGGAAAGCAAATAGATCAGGGAACTACAGTTACAATAACTGTAAACAAAATAGAAGAATCAAAAACAGTTAATGTTTCTATAAATGTAAAAGCATTTACAGGAGGATATACAGAAACAACAGGAGATTCTTCACAATCAATTAATAAAACAGTAGACATATCTATAATGTCAGGTAATTCAATATTATGGTCTGATTCAGGAGTAGATAAAAATACAACTAAAAATGCTACAATTATTGGGAAAGGTTTAATGGATTTAAAACTAGTAATAAAAGAAAAAAATAAGGGAGATTTGATTAGACCATTTAGTGTAAACTTTAATTCAGAAACATCAAAAATACTTGATTAAATAAGAACAAAATAGGTGAATCGAAAATTTTACCTACACAATAGAATAAAGTCCGAGTTTGGTTTTAAACAAACTGGACTTTTTATAATAAAGAGAGGGAATGAATGTTAGAAACAGGAATAATAGTAGAAAATATTTCAAATTTGTATAAAGTAAAATTGCCAAATAAACCCGGAACCAGTGGCAAAATTTTTGATGCAACAGCAAGAGGCAAGTTTAAAAAAAATGAAATTATACCAGTTGTTGGTGATAAAGTTATATTAAATATTATTGATGACATAAATAATAAAGCTGTTATAGAGGAAATAAAAAAAAGAGATGTTTATATTAAAAGACCAAAACTTGCAAATTTAACTCAAATTGTTTTTGTAGTTTCAAGTAAAAATCCAAAACCTGATTTATTAATGTTAGATAAGCAATTAGTTTTTGCAGAGTTTTTAGGTATTAAGTCAATTATAGTATTAAATAAAATTGATTTAGATAAAAAGCAACATTTTAAACAAATAAAAAAAGTATATAAAAAAATAGGATATGATGTAATAGAAACTGAAGCAAAAAATAGTGAAACGGGAATTGAAGAATTAATGAAGTTTTTAAAAGGAAATATTAGTGCCTTTTCAGGAAATTCAGGTGTAGGAAAATCAACACTTATAAATAGAATTTTTAATAAAAATATAACTTTAGAAGGAGAAGTAAGTAAAAGAAATAAAAGAGGGAAAAATACAACAACTGCAATAAAATTATATGAAATAAAAGAAAATTCTTATATAGCAGATACACCAGGATTTTCAACATTTGATATATCAGAAATACAAAGCAATAATTTAGATAAATATTTTAAAGAATTTAAACAAAATATTCCTAATTGTGAATTTGTAGGTTGTACACATATAAAGGAAGAAAAATGTGGTATTAAACAAGCAATTAAAGAAGGAAAAATTGACAAAAATAGATATAATAGATTTTGTAAAATTTATGAAGAATTAAAACAAAAGGAGGAGCATAAGAAATGGTAGAAGTATCAACTTCACTTCTTTCTATGAAAAAAGGTGAAGAGTCAAAAGTTATTTTAGGTTTAGAATTGGCAAAAACTGATTATTTTCATATTGATGTAATGGATGGGAAATTTGTAGAAAAAGATACATATAATAAGATGTTAGAGAATAGTTTTTATATAAAAAGAACATCTAGCTTACCATTAGATATACACTTAATGGTTGAAGACATTAAATCAGCTATAGATGAATTTATATCAGTAGAACCAAATATAATTACATTTCACTATGAAGCTTGTAAAAATAAAAACGAAGTATATGAAATAATAAAATATATTAAAGATAGAAATTGTAAAGTTGGAATATCAATAAAACCAGAAACTAATATAGAAGAAATATATGAATTTTTACCATATATACATACATGCTTAGTTATGACTGTAGAACCTGGAAAAGGAGGACAAGACTTATTAAAAAATACGTTAGATAAAATAAAACAATTAAAACAGTATATTGTTAAAAAAGATATTGAAATTGATATTGAAGCTGATGGAGGTATAAATTTAAATAATATAAAAGAAGTAAAGAATGTAGGAGCTAATATTATAGTAGCAGGTACAGCCATTTTAGTTGCAAATGATTATAAAATAATTATAGATGAATTAAAAAATAGTTAATATATTAAAGATAATGTAAATAATAAAAACAAAGAATGAAGGATTTATCTTCATTCTTTGTTTCTATTAACTTTTATTTTAACTGTTATCTTTTTTAATAAATTAGGAAAGAATGGTTCAATTGTACTTGAAGATATAAGTCCAAGACCAATACTTAATAAAGTAATAATAATAAAGTTTTTATTATCAGATATAAATGCTTGATATGGAAGCATATAAAAATGTACTAAATATGCACAATAGCTAGTTTTAGCTAGTAATTTAAATATATTCATAGATAAGAATTTAGATACAATGCCATTACTATTAATTATACTTATTATTATTAAAATTCCTGTAAATATAGACCCATATATAGGATCACTCCACCCTGGTACATGTATTTTAGCTATTTCTGGTAAATATTTCTTGTAGTAAATTGCAATACAAATTGCAATGATAATTATAAATAATATTAGCATATCTAATATCACACTAAGAAATTTACTTAATTTTATTTTTTTATAAATTGTCTTATAGAAAAACCCAAAGGCTATTCCAATTATAAATAGACCTATAAGTATTTGTTGTCTATGTCCATTTGAAAATAAGTATATTTTATCTGCTGTTAAGAATAATTGAAGAAGAATACCAGAAACAAATAAAATAAAAGCTAACAACATAGTATTAATTTTGAGTTTTCTATTTAATAAATAACATATCTGAACAATAATAGGAGTTAATAAATAAAATAACATCTCTTGTTGTAAATACCATAAATGTCCTGTATTTGATATAAAAAACATATTCTTTATTAAAGAATTAGTATTTCCAATTAATTTTTCGCCATCTAACCAGTAAACAGTAAATAAAACTAACCAATATAGAGGAATAATTCTACTTATCTTTTTTATATAGAATAAAATTACATCCTTTAAGCTTTTATATCCATATTCTTCTTTTTTACAAAAAGGTAATATAACTAAAAATCCACTTAATACTATGAACATAGGGACACCAATTCCACCACCGATTCCTCTTAGACAAAAACCGTTTGTATGAGTAGCTATTATAAATAAGAATGCAAAAGTTCTAATTCCATCTAATGCATCAATTCTGTTTTTTTCTTCATTCAATATTATCACCTCTAAAATAATATATTGTACAGAGATATTTATAACATATATGTATTAGAATAGCAAGTTTTATATATAGAATTGGAAAATTATATATTTAGTATAAGTCTTTATATTCAAGTGAGATAAAATATATACAATTATAATAAAGAGCAAATTAAAAGGAATGAGTTCTGTATATAATACAGAATTTCATTCCCAAGTTCATACTATCTAATAAAAAAATATTATTTTAATTTATAAATCTTTAATTGTTACTTTATCCTTTTTAAGCAAATGCTTATCCAAAAAATAAGTAATGATAATTCCAAGTCCAAAAATTACCGCTAATATATCTATTATTGTACCTAATATAGGGATTAATGATAGTAACCAAAGAACAGTTGTTATAGCAATTAATGTTCCTGCTTGATGAAGTTTTTTAGTTAATTTAATTTTATCACATAAAATATTATTTATAGCAATAATAGATATTGAAGTACTTATTGCAAATAATATAAACAAAATAGTAAATATTAAAATAGCAATAGATGATGTAAATCCTAATAATAATAGTATAGCACAAAGTAAAAGAGTAATAATTGGAGTTAAAAAGCCTAAAGCAAATGACAATAATGTTTTCTTAATATTAAGTTTATGTGTATAAGCATTAAATTTCTGTGCTAAGAAAGAACAAATTAACCAAATAATAATAACAGTTATTATTAATGTAATTAAAGAAGCTAACTTATGTTGTATAGTGTTTGTAGTTAATTCAGAACTTTCAGTGAAGTTTATATTACCTTTTACTATACCTTCAGGAATATTAACCTCTTTAGAAGCAGTATAGTTTAAGTCACCAGTTATAAGTTCTTTTAAAGAGTTTTCGCTATTTTCTGGGAAATTTAAAGTGTTACAATTAATAAAAGCATTTCTTCCAACTGTTCCAGAAAGATTTAATGTATTACAATTAGTTCTTAAGTCACGATATACAAGACCAGAAACTGAAGTTTCATTTGATGTTGAATATACATCATATGCAATACCTTTTATTTCTAATTTTTGTGATATTGCAAACAGGTTACTAAAAACATAACCATTTTCTTCAATAATAATAGATTTTGCACATATAAATGCATCTCCACCAATTTGAGAATTTATAGTAACAGTGTTTGCTACTATAAATAGATTACCATCAATAATGTAATCTATTGTGATATTATCTCCAGCAAGATAAACATCTTCTTTTTTTAAAGTAGTTTCAGGATGAGATGTTGATTGTTGTTCCAATGCTGTAGATTCTGAATTTTTTTGAGAAGTAATAACATTATTTTCTTCATCTGCAAAACAAGTAGTAAACATAGATAACACTATTGTAATAAGGATAAGTAATGATATTACTTTCATTTTTTTCTTAAGCATAAAAATACCTCCTAAAATATATAATTATGTACAATAATATATATCTTTAAAAAGCTTTTGTCAATTAAAATATGTCAATTGCTTAATACTTTTTATTATAAGATTTACAAAATTCACTAATAGAACATTTATTACATTTTGGATTCCTAGCAATACAAGTGTTTCTACCATGCCATACAAATAAATGATTTATATCTTTTAAATATTTTTTAGGAAATATTTTTAATAAATCTTGCTCAATTTTTTCAGGTTCTTTTTTAGAAGATAGACCAATTAAATTAGATATTCTTTTTGCATGAGTATCAACAGCTATACCTTCAGGAGTACCAAATACTTCTAACATAATAACATTAGCACTTTTTCTTCCAATTCCAGCAAGAGTTATTAATTCATCCATTGTATGAGGAACTTCTCCATTAAAATTTTCTAGTACTTGTTTAGCACATAATTTAATATTTTTTGCTTTATTTTTATAAAAGCCACAAGGATGTATAATTTCTTCTAGTTCTTTTATATCTATATTAGCAAAATCTTCAATTGTTTTACAACGCTGGAAAAGTTTAGGAGTAGTTTTATTTACTCTTTCGTCAGTACATTGTGCAGAAAGCATAACTGCAACTACTAATTCAAAAGGAGTAGTAAAATCCAAACTACATGTAGCATCTGGATAAGATTTTTTTAAAGTTTCAATTAATTTAATTGTATCAGCTTTTTTCATATAATTCACACCCTTTTTAACTAATAATTTAAATCTATTCTATAAAAAAAATAAATTATAGTCAAACTTATTATGGCAATAATCAAAAAATAATATTTAACATAAAAAGGAACAAATAAATAAATAAAATAATATAATATACAAAAAAGAGTAGGAGGTATAAGATGTTACACTTATTTAAGAAAACATTAGCTGTATGTTTGATAGGTTTAGGATTAGGTATTTTATTAGTCTTATTACTTCCAATAACAGGATGGTTATTTTTAATAGGGATAACAGTAGTTTGCGTTGGCTTTATGTGGTTAGCATGTTAAAGAAAAAGGAGGGATACATATGACAGTTGTTGTAAAAAAAGTTCCAAAGTTTTTAAGAGGATTTGTCAAGTTTATATTTGGAATTAAAGATTAGTAAAATAAAATTCATATTTATATATCAATTGCTTAAAAAATATAATGATTATATAGAATATAAAGATTATAGAAAATCTAAAAAAATCAATTAGTATTTTCAAAAATGAGATTAACTAATTGATTTTTTTAATTCTCTAATTCTTGTATTACGACGAAGAATGAATAGATGCAATACTAAAACCTAGAAAGCAGGAAAGAATACCAATAATAATATCAATCCCAGATGAAAAACTTGGTAATAAAATAAAGATAGAACCAACTGTAAATCCAATTATACTATAAAAGGTAGGAGCATAAAATTTTTCTAATAAAAATTTAGTTAGTTTTATAAAACAAAAACTGCCAATAATGACTCCGATACCAAGTGGAATTAAAATAGGAAAGTACAAGTTAGAAATAGATGTAAGATAAATACTATAAACGCGTAATAACATTAAAATAATAGTACTACTAACACCTGGCACAACAATACCGTACTGACATAAAAAAACCACATAAAACTAAATAAGAAAAGGTAATATTTTCAATTGATTGAATTGTTAAATACTTTTCTAAAAAAATACAACCAATTCCAATTGCAAGAGCAAGTAGGAAGAAAAAACAGTAATAAGGTTTATAAACTTGCTTTTTGTTAATTTCTTTTAATAACATTGGAATACTCCCTAAAATAAGTCCAATAAAAATGCATTTTGTTTGAATAGGGAATTGGTATAGGAAATAATTTAAAAGATTACCAAATAAAATAACACCAAAACTAACTCCTATTAAAATAGGAAAAAGAAATTTAAAGTTGCTTTTTACATTATGGAAAAAGTTTAAAATACTATCTAAAAGTTTTTCATATATACCAAAAATAACACATAAAACACCACTACTAATTCCAGGAAGAATTGCTCCTGCTCCAATTGCAATTCCTATAGATAAATTAATAAAAAAATACATTTAATTCACCTCTTATAAATGTATGAAAACAAAACAAAAACATGCTAAATAAAACAATTATGATAAATTTATAGAGGTCATGCACTTTTATTTTTCTAGCACATATAATTGCAATATGAGAAAATGGAGGTGCATATATGTTTTCAGCACTTTGTATGACTGGAATAATCGGTTTTATTGAATTTTTAAAGTCAGCAGTATTTGTTGTAGGATATATTCAGGGAGGAAGTTTATTTCCAGAACCTTTATCATCAGAAGAAGAAAGAAAATGTTTGGAACAAATGGCAAATGGAGATGATGAAGCAAGAAATTTATTAATAGAAAGAAACTTAAGATTAGTAGCACATGTTGCTAAAAAATATAGCACAGCAAAAGTTGAACAAGATGATTTAATATCTATAGGAACAATAGGTTTAATAAAAGGAATAAACAGTTTTAATTTAAAGAAAGGAGCACGATTATCTACATATGTATCAAGATGTATAGATAATGAAATCCTAATGCATTTAAGAGCAACAAAAAAATTAGGAGCAGAAGTATATTTGAATGAGCCAATAGGAAAAGATAAAGATGACAATGTAGTAACATTACAGGAAGTATTAGAAAATAATGAAAGAAATATAGAAGAAGAAGTTGATATAAAAATGAAAATAAAGCTATTATACGAAAAAATGAAAGATATATTAAAAGAAAGAGAAAAGACCATTTTAGAACTTAGATTCGGATTAGGAGGGCATAAACCTAAAACACAAAATGAAATAGCAAAAATGATGGGAATATCACGTTCATATGTTTCTAGGATAGAGACAAAAGCTATTGGAAAATTAGCTAAAGAAATAAAAGAATAGAAGGCTATTTTATCTATAATATACGAAATATTCTGTTTTACTATATATTATAACTTTTAAATTAAAATAAAATAGTCAAAATTTAAATTAATATAAAATTGACAAATTGGTATATTATTTATATAATACAACAATATAAATTAGAATAGGAGAAGCAATGAAGAGAATAAAATTAAAAGATAGAATATTACCCACATATACAAAAGGTGAAGAAATATTTAATATGACATCACATATTGTAGGAGCAACGCTGGGAGTTGTTGCAACAGTTCTATGTGTTGTTTTTGCATCATTAAACCATAATGTATATGGAATAGTAAGTGGAGCTATATATGGTGTAACAATGATTATATTATATACTATGTCAAGCATATATCATGGATTAAGTCCAAAAAGACACTCAAAAAAAGTATTCCAAGTATTAGATCATTGTTCAATATTTTTATTAATTGCAGGGTCATATACACCATTTGCTTTATGTACAATTAGAAGTCAAGATATATTTGCAGGTTGGATGATATTTGGAATAATATGGTTTACAGCAATACTTGGAATTGTATTAAATTCAATAGACATAAAAAAATTTAGAGTGTTTTCAATGATATGTTATTTATTAATGGGCTGGTGCATAATATTAAAAGCAAATTTATTACCTACAGGATTAGGAAAAATAGGCCTTATTCTTTTAGTTTCTGGTGGTATTGCATACACAATAGGAGCTATAGTATATGGATTTGGAAAAAAACATAAATATATACATTCTATTTTTCATTTATTTATATTGTTAGGAAGTTTGTTACAATTCTTTTGTATTTTATTATATGTAATGTAAAAACAAAATAGCAGAGGTTTAAGGCCTCTGCTAAAAACATCTCTTCTCATTTTATCACAATAAAAATAAAAATGCAAATGTGTAAAATGATAATAAAATAAGAATAACATATATAATAAAGAGATATAATATTATAAACAAAGAAAATATAATAAAAATAGAATAAATTTAATTTGTAAACAAAGGAGCAATATGCTAAAATTAAGTTACAATTAAATAAGTTATAAATTTACCCTACGTAGTGCGTTTAGACAGAATTTTTAGAACCAACACACGATAAGAGGGGCCAATTCTCTGAATATGGCGTGCAAGCTCACATTATATAGTGAGAAGCCCATGAGTATTTAGGTAGGCACCCACCTGTTTTTAGGAGCAGGTCCTTAAAAATTCAGACATCTGACGGCTAATGTGGGGATTTTTTTGTTTTTATTTAGATAATTCATAAATTGCTTCAGCGTAAATTTTAGATGCTAATATTAAATTATCAATAGAAATAAATTCATCTGTTTGATGGCACATATCTTTTTGCCCAGGTAAATTAGCACCAAATGAAACACAATTTTCAAATGCTCTAGCATATGTTGCACCGCCTATAGCAATAGGTTCTAAAGATGAATTTGTTTTTTTGTTGAAAATATTACATAGTGTTTTGATTAATTTATTATCTTTAGGAATATATAAAGCAGGTAAATAATGAGGTGTATCAAAATCTACATTTATATAAGAACTTGTATTTTTTATAAATGCATTTCCTATTTCTACAACAGGAGTATTAATAGGAATTCGTATATTCATGCCAATTTTAAGAAAAGAATCTTCTAGTGTAAATTTTCCAACATTCAAAGTAAGTGCTCCAGATTCGTCTTTATAATTAATATTTAGATTTTCTCCATTATACTGAGTATTAATATATTTCTCAAAAAATTCGAAAATTTCAATAGATATATTATAAGAATTAAAAATATTATTTAAAATTACTATTAATTGAGATATGGCATTCTTTCCTAAATCGGGATGTGCGGCATGTGCTTGAATTCCATAAGAAGTTAATTTTATTTCTTCATAATCAATTTTATATATATCAATTTCATAATTATTTAAGTCTATAAAATACTTTATTTTTGATATTAAATTATCAATATTAATATTATCATGATTAATTTTTAATGTAACACTACAAAATTTTGGAACTACATTTAGAGCATTATTATTGCAATCAATTTCTGTAATAATAATATCTTCGTTTAATAAAGAAGAATAGTCCATTTTTAAGTATGAACTTATAATTGACTTTTCAGCATAAATACATGGAAAATCAGCATCAGGGCTAAAACCAATAGAAGGTATTTCCTCATGTTCTTTATAATAATTAATGCATTTCCAATCTTTTTCTTCATTAAGACCTAAAATTAAACGGACACGTTTACTAATTTTAGTAGTATCCATAACAGCTTTCATTGCATATAAAGTGCTTATTACAGGTCCTTTATCATCAATTGCACCTCTACCAAAAATTTTATTATCTATAATTTTTCCACTAAAAGGAGGTACAGACCAATTTTCACCTTCTGGTACAACATCAAGATGTCCAATAATTCCAACTAATTCATCACCTTCGCCAAACTCAATATATCCACAATAACCATCAACATTTTTAGTTCTAAATCCTAAAGATTCTCCTAAACTAAGAATATATTCAAGAGCCTTAGCTGCATTTTCACCAAATGGCTTATTAGGAATATTAGAATCTTCATGTACACTTGGTATTTTAATAAGTTCTTGAGTTTGTTTAATCATCTCATCTTTTTTATTATCAATATATTTATCAAACATATAACCAGTCCTTTCTAAATTATTATAATATAGTTTATAAATAAAAACAAAGAATATTCTATTAAATCTATATATTTTTACAGTATAGTTTGTATAAAAGTTATAATATATAGTAAAATAGCACTATTTACTGGTCAGACTAATCATATAAATAAGTTTAATAAATTTCAAATATAGAAGATTTAATACTCATTATATAATATTTAAAATTTAACGGCTAAAAATATTAATTATGAGAGGGGT
>CANTHA010000035.1 GCA_947653375.1 uncultured Clostridium sp.
TTCCGGGTTTAAATGGCAAAACATGATTTAGATAAAAAAGTTATATATTAATATTCAAAAATATAGCTGGGGTCTACCTTTGGGTCTTTGAATTTAAATATTAATATATAACTTTTTATTTTTATAGTTTATTTTATTTTTTGCCATTTAAACCCGGAACCGTTGGCAAATTTTTTCTTCTTAATTGTCCACAAGCAGCATCTATATCAGAGCCTAGTTCTCTTCTAATAGTTGCAACAATCCCATGGTTATTTAAATAATCTCTAAATTTAATAATATTTTCATTTGAGCTTTTGTCAAATTTACCATTTTCTATTTTATTTATTGGAATCAAATTAACATGGCAAAGCATTCCTTTTAAAAGCTTTACTAATTCTTTTGCATCTTGTAGATTATCATTATTACCTTTAGCTAATGCATATTCAAATGAGATTCTTCTGTTTGTTTCTTTTATATAAAATTTACATGCGTTTATAAGTTCCTCTATTGGATAAACATTATTAACAGGCATCATACTACTTCTTTTTATATTGTTTGTTGCATGTAAAGAAACAGATAATTTACATTGTATTTTTTCTTCAGCCAGTTTATAAATCTTAGGTACAAGTCCACTTGTTGATATACTTATATGTCTAGCACCTATGTTTAATCCCTTTGGATTATTTATAATATGTATAGCATTTATAACATTTTCGTAATTGTCTAAAGGCTCTCCTATGCCCATAAAAACTATATTTGATATTTGTATTCCTTTATCTTGTTCAACTGCTAATATTTGTTCTACTATTTCTCCGCTTGTTAAATTTCTAATAAAATTTATTCCAGTTGATGCACAAAATTTGCATCTCATTTTACAACCTATTTGAGATGATACACAAATACTATATCCATGATGATAACTCATAAGAACGGTTTCTATTGCATTACTATCTAATACATCAAATAAATATTTTACAGTTCCATCTTTCGATTCTTGTTTCTTTAATATTTTAAAATTACATATTGCATAATTATTTTGTAATTTTTCTCTTAAAGAAATAGATAGATTAGTCATTTCATCAAATGACTTTACTTTTTCTTGATATAGCCATTTGAAAATTTGCTCTGCTCGAAATGGCTTTTCACCTAATTCTGTCATTTCCTTTTTTAATTCTTCTAAATTGTAATCTTTAATATTTTTCACTATTTATACCTCTTAAAATTCTATTTTACATATGAAACTTTCTAACAAGCACTTCTTTTAAATCTTTTGAACATAGCATAACACTTACTAATAAGTTTATGATTGAAACAATAATAGCCACTATGCTTATCCACTTCACTTGTAAAATATGTTCATAAATCAATATTAATGGAAACATACTTATACAAACGATAATTAACTGATAAATGGCATAATTAATATATTTATTATGTGTTACTATTGTAAGAACAAACATTGTTATATTAGCAATTAGAATTAAAATAGGAATTATTATATTTATTGACCATCCTATTTCCCCTATTTCATAATCTATAAAAATAGTAAGTATTGAAATTGCTATTATTTGAATCAGTACATGTCCAGCTAAATTTGTACTCTTTTTTATAGAATAATATACTACCACCCATGCATATAACATTCCTGCAACACATACAGCTGACCAGTGAATTTCAGGTGCTATAATTCTGTTTAATCCAAGTAAAAATAGAGCTATTACAATAGTTGCAATAACAAATATTCTAATTATTTTATCTCCTTTTTTACTACTTAGCTTTTGCGGATATATCATCTAAAACACCATTACTTTCTATTTTCACTTTTATTTTTCTCTTCCTCAAAAAATCATAAAATGCTTTTTCTATTTTATTATTACTTAAAATAGATGTAAAAGTAAATACTACTTTATTCTCAAATGTGCAACTTGAACATTTTATTTTTTCAACTTGCTCTGGAGCTATTAACATTAAAAAATAATCAATAAAATCTTTATATTTTCCTATTATACCTATTCTTCCTATATTTGAATATGTAATTGTTGTATATTTTCTTATTTCTATATAACTAAGTCTAACTAATATTCTTTTTAAAAATAAAGGTATTATTTTTACTAAAAAGTTGTTTCCTATTTTAACATTTGCTGACATTGTTTTTAGTATTTCTTCTTCATTTAATCTTTTATTAAACTCTTCCTTTACAAACTTTAAACAATTTTCAAATGTATTTATTGTATTTTTTTCATCATATGTTTCAAGTGTCATATATGAAAAGAAATTTGAAATTGTTTTAGATGAGAAATATTTTTTTAAATTAACTGGTATGCAAACTTTAATAGGCTTTCTACTTTTTTGTTCTTTATATTGTTGTTCATAAATAACATGAATTAAAACTGCTGTTAAATATTGAGTAATTGTTACATTATATTTTTTACATTCATCTTTTAAATCTTCTAAATCAATTATTTCATGTATTGCACTAATTGCACCCAATTTTATTTTTTTGCCTTTTAATAAAAAAGCCTTTTTTCCTGAAGCATTTGATTTTAACTTCTTATTATAATTTTTCATATAACTATCTTCTGTAGTATATTCATTTTCTATTTTTCTAATAGTTCTTTCTTTTTCATCTAATATTTCTGAATTAGACAATTCCAAATATCTGTATACAATTTCTTTAAAAAAAGTAACTCCACTATTACCATCTGTTAAAACATGAAATATATCTATATTTATTTTATTTTTATAATATGTTACTTTAAATAAATATCCTTTATTAGCTTTTGGATCTATGTATTTACATGGATAATCTCTTTCTTCCTTAATTACAATCTTTTTAGTATTTTGTTCTAAATAATCCCAAAAAAATCCAGATTTCATTCTTACTTTAAATGATTTATATTTTTCTAATGCTTGTATTACTGCGGTTTCTAATATTTGTGGATTTACTTCATCTTTTATTAATACAGATAACCTAAAAACAGTACTATATTTTTTCCCAGCTGACAATGGGAATATTTTTGCTGAATTATCTAATTTTCTCCATGATAACTTATTTTGTTTTTTATTTTTCATATTATAAAGCCTTTCAAATTATTCTTTAATTAATTTAATTAAATCTTGATACCCTTTATCAACTATTACTTCATCAGAATTATGGTCAATTAACCAAATATGACCTGCTTCTTCATATTCTTTTATCTCTATATTTGTTCCAGCTTTTTCTGCCTTTTCTTTTAATTCATGAACATCTGGATTTAAAATATCATATGTTCCTGTAAAAATTGTTAAATTTTTAATTTTTGATAAATCACCATCTATCGGATTTACTAAATTACTATTTATTCCTTCTTCTGTTGCATATGTTAGCCCTGCTATTTTCAGTGTTTCCTTTTGTAATTGTTTATCATACTCTTGTATTTCATCAATTTTTGGATTTGTTAATCTTACATCTAACCATGGCGATATTAGAATTGTTTTTTTAGGAATTTTAACATTTTTCTCTGATAATTGTTCAAGTAATGCTAGACTTATTCCTCCTCCTGCTGAATCTCCCATTAATATCAATTCCTCTTCACAATTTATACTTAATTCTATTTTTTCATATAGTGGAACAATCATATCAAATACATCTTTATAGTGATATTTTGGTGTTAATGGATAATCTGGTAATATTATAGTTGCACCTGTTTCCTCTACTATATTTTCTAAAAACTTCCAATGTTTTTCAGTTGCTTCTGCCATATATGAACCACCATGAAAATATAATATTTTTAAATTACTTTTTTTGTTTTCTTCTTTTGATGTTAGAATAAATATATTTCTTTTCTTAAATCTTTTTATTTCTAAATTACAATTTCTTTCTAACTCTTTTGGCTTTTTTGTCTTTATATCTACAAGTGTATAATAACTGAAAACACATACTATTATTATTAATATAAAAAATAATGTTATAACTAACATTTCTAAAATTCTTTTTTTCATAACATCCCTCAATCTTTTTAAAGAATATCATAAAATATATATTTTTTCAATAAAGAATAGCAATCATTGTAATTAATTTTTGATAATGTCATAGTAAATTTAAGATTTTTATTGCTCTTTTCTTATTATATATTTCTTTTCTACAAATAGAATTGTTCTATATCCGATTGATTTTTTTCTTTTAATTGCATTTTATTATAAAAATATGTTAAAATATAGTTAAATCAAAGAAAAATTTAAAATAATCTCATATATAATTACTGCTATCTATAAAAAGTATTTAATTTGTTTCAGCGTTTTTTATTCCTATTATGCATTGAACGAAAGGAATGATATTTAATATGAAAAGATATTTAATAATAATATTATTAATACTGTTTTTAGTTTCTTTAGGTATTATAGTTGTAGTAAATGCTACAACTAAACGGAAACAATAAATTAAGTACAGAAATTCGTCAAAAATCTATAGAAAAAGCAAGTAATCCTGCATATGATGAAAAAAATATAGATATAAATAAAGATATGTCAAAAGAAGAATTAGAAAAAAAGCTAAACGACTTAGAAGTTACTTATGAAATTTTAGAAAAAGGTGCTACTAGTGAAGAAAAATTACAATTTTATACAAATACAAAAAACGAAATAAAATCTCTGCAAGAAAAATTAACTAATATAGATACAAATACATATTCAACTCTATCTAATTCATCTAATTCTTTAAAAAATATTGAAAATAGTTATAAAAAGTTACGTATAAATTTAGGGCTTGATAATTAGCAATATCGCTTTAAGAATGTAATATGTTTTTTAGCGACTTTAAGTATAATTATGGGCTATTCTCAATTTCTATGACTTTGTCAATAATTTAAAAGAAGTTATATATCAAATATAACTTCTTTTATAAATCTCTTATCCAAAAATGCCTCTCTTCTTTATAGGTGGTTGTTCATTCATAGTTTTTGCAAGTTGAGTTAATAATTCCCTTTGTTCCTTTGTTAATTTTTTAGGTGTTTGAACTACAACAGTAAAAATAAAGTCTCCTGTAGAACTAGAATTAATCGCTTTAAATCCTTTATTTCTAATTGTAAATTTTGTACCTGTTTGAGTTCCATCAGGTATTTTATATTTTTCTTTTGTTCCATCTACCATTGGTATTTCTATTTCTGAACCTAGTGTTGCTTGAGTAATTGTAATTGGTATTTCACATAGTACATTATTTCCTTTTCTTGTATAAATACTATGTTTTTTTATCCTTACAGTAATATATAAATCTCCTTTTGGTCCACCTTTTTCTCCTGACTCTCCTTCTTCTCTTAATACTACTGTTTGACCATTATCAATACCAGCTGGTATTTTTACTTTTATTTTAGGTTGTTTTCTTACTTTACCTTTGCCATGACAATATTCACATGGTTCTTTTATAATTTCTCCACTTCCATGACATGCACTACAGGTTCTTGTTGTTTGCATTTGTCCAAGTATTGTATTTTGAACCTGTTTTATTTGCCCTGTTCCATTACAAGTTGGACATTTGATTGGTGAACTTCCTGGTTTTGCACCTGTACCATGACAATGTTCACATTTTTCATCTCTAGTTACAATTATCTCTTTTTCTATTCCTGAAAAAGATTGTTCAAATGTAATATCTAAATTAACATTTAAATCTGTACCTTTTCTAGGTCCATTTCTCTTTCTTGAAGATCTTTCTCCAAAACCTCCTCCAAAAAATGATGAAAAAATATCTCCTAAATCTCCAAAGTCTCCAAATCCATCAAAACCTGAACTAGTATATGAATAGTAGCCTCCTTGACCTCCAAATGGTCCTCCTGTTCCTCCACCAAACCCTTGTGGTCCATCTGGTCCAAATTGATCATACATTCTTCTTTTTTGAGAGTCAGATAATGTTTCATAAGCTTCATTTACTTCTTTAAACTTTTTTTCTGCTTCTGCTTTATTATCTGGGTTTGCATCAGGATGATATTTTTTTGCCAATTTACGATATGCTTTTTTTAACTCATCATCTGTTGCATTTTTATTTACACCTAGAACTTCATAATAATCTCTTTTTCCTGCCATTTTCCCCTCCTACTAAAATGTTTTTGCATTGAATTTTTCTCTATTATCTCTTTCATAATTTCTTTTCATATTTATGTTATGTTTTTCTATATATGCATTTGAAATTTCTTCAGGAGTTATATTAAGTCTATTTAAAACCTCTATGTAATACATTTCAACATCTGATAATTCTTCTAAAAATCTATATCTGACATTTTTATCCTGCATAATTGCATCTATTCCTTTTTTCTTAATAATAGAAATACATTCTCCCATTTCTTCAATCATAAATAATAAATGATTTTTAGCTGCTTTTGGCTCCATATCATTCCATTTTTCCTTATTTGCTTCATATAATTCTAATTGCATTTGTTGCATTTCAGATATATTTAAATCTTTATCTGCCATTTTTTTCCTCCATATTTTATAAATCGAATCAAAAACAAGTATTACTAGGCAAGCAAGAAAAAAATCTTAAGATAATACATTTGTATATCGAAAGATTTTTTTCGTAGCTTAACGAAGTAAGACGAAGTTTTTCATTCGATTTTATTTGTTTTCTCCATTGTTATCATCTTCTACCTTATAATCTGCATCATAAACATTTCCATTTTCCTCTGTTTGTGCTCCTTCACCTGTTGTAGTAGCATTTGGATCAACTCCTGCACCTTCTGCTCCATTTGGATTTGCATTTTTATAAAGTTGTTCTGACATATCATAAAATACTTTTGTTAACTTTTCAGTAGCTTCTTTTATTTTTTCTGTATCATTTGTTTCAACTGCTTTTTTAGTATTTTCTATTTCTGTTTCAACTTTTGCTTTTTCTTCTCCACTAATTTTATCACCTAAATCATTTAAAGTTTTCTCACTGTTATAAATTAAACTTTCTGCATTATTTTTAACTTCAATTTCCTCTTTTTTCTTTTTATCTTCTTCTGCATGAGCTTCTGCATCTTTAACAGCTTTATCAATATCTTCATCTGTAAGATTAGTTGATGCTGTAATTGATACATCTTGACTATTTCCTGTTGCCATGTCTTTTGCAGATACATGAACAATACCATTTGCATCTATATCAAATGTAACTTCAATTTGTGGTACACCTCTTGGTGCTGCTGGAATTCCTGTTAGTTGAAATCTTCCTAATGTTTTATTATAAGCTGCCATTTCTCTTTCACCTTGTAAAACATGAACTTCTACTGATGTTTGACCATCTGCTGCTGTTGAGAATATTTGTGATTTTTTAGTTGGTATTGTTGTATTTCTTTCAATTAATTTTGTAAATACACCTCCATATGTTTCAATTCCTAATGAAAGTGGTGTTACATCTAATAGTACTAAGTCTTTTACATCTCCTGATAATACTCCTCCTTGAATAGCTGCACCAATTGCAACACATTCATCTGGATTAATACCTTTATCAGCATCTTTTCCTGTAATTCTTTTTACTGCTTCTTGAACAGCTGGAACTCTTGTAGAACCACCAACTAATAATACTTTATGAATATCATTTGGTGTAAGACCTGCATCTTTAAGTGCTTGATTAACTGGTCCAGATGTTGCTTCTACCAAATCATGAATTAATTCTTCAAATTTAGCTCTTGTTAAATTAACATCTAAATGTTTTGGTCCTGTACTATCTGCTGTTATAAATGGTAAGTTTATTTGTGTTTGTTGTACACCTGATAATTCTATTTTTGCTTTTTCTGCTGCTTCTTTTAATCTTTGCATTGCCATTTTATCTGTTTTTAAATCAATTCCATTTGATTTTTTAAATTCATCTACTAAATAATCAATTATTACATTATCAAAGTCATCTCCACCTAAATGTGTATTTCCACTTGTAGCTAAAACTTCAAATACTCCGTCTCCAATATCCAAGATAGAAACATCAAATGTACCTCCACCTAAATCATATATTAATATTTTTTGATCTTGCTCTTTATCCATTCCATAAGCAAGTGCTGCTGCTGTTGGTTCATTTATAATTCTTAAAACTTCAAGTCCTGCTATTTTACCAGCATCTTTTGTAGCTTGTCTTTGACTATCATTAAAATATGCTGGAACTGTAATAACTGCTTGTGTTACTTTTTGTCCTAAATAATTTTCTGCATCTGCTTTTAATTTTTGTAATACCATAGCTGAAATTTCTTGTGGTGTGAATTTGTCACCTTCTATATTTACTTTATCTGCTGTTCCCATTTTTCTTTTGATTGATATAACAGTGTTATCTGGATTTGTAACTGCTTGACGTTTTGCTATTTGTCCTACTAGTCTTTCTCCATTGTTAGAGAATGCTACTACAGATGGAGTTGTTCTATTTCCTTCTGCATTTGGTATTACAACTGCTTCTCCTCCTTCCATAACTGCTACACATGAGTTTGTTGTTCCTAAGTCAATTCCTATAATTTTACCCATTTTAAAATCCTCCTATTGATATTTTTACGGGGAAAACATTTTTTATCTTTATATTATTTTGTAATGTTTCTTGCCCCCGTTTCAAAAAACATCACTTTAAAATTTAATAACTTATTTTTATAAATAAATTAATTTGCTACTACTACCATAGAATGACGTATTACTCTATTTCCTATTTTGTAGCCTTTTCTATATTCTTGTGCAATTTCCTTTTCACCTAAACTTTCATCTTGAATACTGCTTACAGCTTCATGAAGTTCTGGATCAAAAGTTTCACCTACTGCCTTAATTTCTTCTATACCTTTTGAAGCCAAAACATCTTTAAATTGTTTTAATACAAGTTCTACTCCTTTTTTATATTCTTCATCTTGTGTTTCAGCCTTTGATGCATTTTCTAGATTATCAAGAACAGGGAGTATTACTTCTACTACATCTGAAAGAATAGAATTATATAATCCTTCTCTTTCTTTTCCACTTCTCTTTTTGAAATTTTCAAATTCTGCTAAAATTCTTTTATATCTGTCCTCTAAATCGTCATAATTCTCTTTTGGTACAATCTCCTTATTAGTTTTTACTTCTTCATTTTCATTTAATTCTTCTTTAACCTCTTCTTTATTTTCTTCTGACATTTTATCCCTTCTTTCATAATTTATATATCTTTGAGTTTTTTATTAATATATTTCATAACAGACACTACTTTTGAATAATCCATTCTTTTTGGTCCTATAATTCCAATTGTTCCTAAATCTTTACCATTAACTTTATGTTTAAAAGTTACTACGCTAAAATCTTTCAATTCTTCTTTTTCATTTTCTTCACCTATATATATATTAATATCTTCTGCAAATCCTGAGTTTAACATATCTGCCATAACTTCTTTTGTGTCTAAAATATTAACAAAATTCTTTGCTACTTCTAAACTATTAAATTCTGGTAAATCAAAAGATTTATTTGTACCTTCCAAATATATTTGATTTTCTTCTTTTAATACTTTTTTTAGTTGCTCTATAATTGGTTTTATTACATTTACACTATAAATCATTTCATCATATAAGTATTCTTCTAAAGGTCTATCTATTGTTTGTATTGGTTGACCTTTTAACTTGTTATTAAACATGTAATTCATTGTTTCTACTTGTTTATCATTAATGTTTTCATCAAATTTTATTATAGTTTCTTTTACTACCCCTGTATCTGTTAAAATAACTGCCATAATCATACGCGAACCAAGTAATACAAACTTTATTTCTTCTATTAATTGACTTTCTGTTTTTGGTCCTATCGATACTGTTGTATAATGTGTTACTTCTGAAATTGTATTTGCTGTGATTTTAGTTAAATCTTCTATTTCATTTACTTTTGTTTCTAATTTTGAACTTATATACTTTATTTCTTCTACACTTATATCTTTATCATTTAATAATTCATCAACATAGTATCTATAACCTTTTTCTGAAGGAACTCTACCACTAGATGTATGTGTTTTATCTAAAAAACCTGACTTTTCTAAATCTGCCATTTCATTCCTTATTGTTGCACTACTACATTCTAAATTATAATTACTTTTTAAAGTATTTGAGCTTACGGGTTCTGCTGTATTGATGTATTCTTCTACAATTGCTTGAAGAACTTTTTTCTTTCTATTATCTAACAATTTTTTCACCTCTTTCAAAATTGTTAGCTTATTTTTAGCACTCTTTGCTTTTGATTGCTAACTTCATATATATTATACCCCTTTTTAGCACTTGTCAATACTTTCTGCTAAAAAAGTTTGTGAACTTTTTGTGAAAAAGTTAATAGTCAGCCTACTCCTATATTTTTAGTAAGAAAACAAATAATAAAGCTGATCAGTAACGTGAAAAAACCATATATAATTATTTATAATTTTCATTTTTTGGTTAATACTATATAAAAAATAATAAGGAGGTTAATTATGGACAATAATGAATATGTTTTAAATGAAGTTAATAAAGGAATAAAAATGGGAATGGACTCTATCTCAAATGTTTCTGAAAAAGTACAAGAACAAAACTTTAAAGAAGATTTACAATATCAATATAACAAATACAATGAAGTATTAAATAAAGTAAATAATAAATTAACAGAGTATGGTAATTTTCCTAAAGAATTAAATCCTATGCAAAAAGCAATGGGTTGGATGAGCGTTGAATTTAATACTTTAGATGATAAAAGTAATTCTAAAATTTCCGAAATGATGATAAAAGGTACTAATATGGGTATTATTGAAGGTGTTAAATTACTAAATAATTACACTGATATAGATACTAATGTAAAAGACATTTTAAATGAATTTGTAAAAGTTCAAGAAAACAATGTTGAAAGATTAAAAAAATTTTTATAAAAATAAAATAGGCATGATTAAAATGTTTTTAAATTTTAGATTAGCTTTCTAATGCATTGTTTTTGTTATTTGTCAATTTTTACAAAGAAAAAGTGTTGAAGAGTTATCTCCCAAACACTTTTTTCTTTTTTCATCTTATTTAATTTGTATCATAAGATTGAATATTTCCCTACACTTTGATTCACTATGAATTGACTCTGCAAATATTTGCACCTCACCTGATTTGTGATATTCTACCTCTTTATTTAATTTCTGTGTTAGTTCAACTATCTTTATTTCATTTGTTTGACAATTTCTATTTATTTACTTATAATTACTACTTGAAAGGATGGATTTATAATGAGTTTTACATATGAAAGAAGAATAAATTATTATGAAACAGATAAAATGAAAATTGTTCATCATTCTAACTATATACGCTTTTTAGAAGAAGCCAGATGTCATATGTTAGATAAAATTGGAATCCCATACTCTTATCTTGAGCAACATGATATTATGATACCAGTATTAGGAGTTAATTGTTCTTTCATACACCATGTTACATTTGATGACATTATTATAATTGAACCTTTTATAAAACATTTTAATGGAGTTAGACTAACAGTAGAGTATAATGTAATAAATAAGTCTAATGGCAATATTGTATTAACAGGAGAAACTAAACATTGCTTTACAAATACACATTTAAAACCTATTAGACTACAAAAATTATATCCTGAAATTTATGATAAATTTGCAAATGCAAAAATCTAATCTATAAAATTAATGTAACTATTTTATGCTTTAAAATTTCTGTAAAAGTGATCTCCCTAACCGATTAACGCAAATTTCTTATTTATATATTTATTTAAATAATTTTTATTTCTGAATAAATACTAAAACAAATATATATTTTTTAAAAAATACTTTATCTTATTCAAAAAATGTGATACAATACAATAAATTTTGTAAATAATTGTCAAAAGATGAATGGAGGAAAAGTTATGGATTTTAACAAATGTAGTAGATGTGGTAATTTTTATTTATCAGAAGGTAATGTTTGTCCAAAATGTAGCACTAAAGATGGATTTGAATTTTCAACATTTAAATCTTATATAAAAGAAAATGGATTAGGTGCATCATTAGACACAATATCTGGTCAAACAGGAATTTCTGTAAAAAATTTAAACAGATTTATGGAATATGATGGATTAGAAGAATATAAAAATGAATATGGTAATAGTTTAAAAAATAAAAATATTGGAAATAATGGTATAACTTTTAATTAAAATTTAATAATACATAATCCCTATATACTATGAATATTAACAAATATGAAAGGATGAATATAAAATGGAAAACGTATTTAATGTACTAGAACAAAGAGGATACATTGAACAAATGACTCATCCAAAAGAAATAAAAGAATTATTTGGAAAACAATCTGTTCCTTTTTATATAGGAATCGATCCTACTGCTGACAGTTTGCATGTAGGTCATTTTGTTTCTTTAATGGTTGCTAGTCATATGCAAAAACATGGTCACAAGCCAATTATTTTAGTTGGTGGTGGTACAGCAACAATTGGTGATCCTTCTGGAAAAACTGACATGAGAAAAATGTTATCTCGTGAAGAAATTAATCATAATGTAAATTGTATAAAAAAACAAATAGAAAAATTTGTTAGCTTTGAAGGAAAAAATAAAGCAATAATAGTTAATAATGCAGATTGGTTACTAGACTTGAAATTCATTAATTTTGTTCGAGATATTGGAAGCCTCTTTTCTGTTAATAGAATGCTTTCAGCTGAATGCTATAAGCAAAGAATGGAAACAGGCTTAACATTTTTTGAAATGAGTTATATGCTAATGCAATCATATGATTTCTTATACTTGTATGAAAAATATGGATGTAAACTACAAATGGGTGGCAATGATCAATGGTCAAATATAATTGGTGGTGTAGAATTAATTAGAAAAGTTGGTAAAGATGACTCATTTGGTTTAACATTTAAACTTCTTACAACAAAAGAAGGCAAAAAAATGGGTAAAACAGAAAAAGGTGCTTTATGGCTAGATTCAGAAAAAACTGCTCCTTATGAGTTTTATCAATATTGGAGAAATATTGAAGATAGTAGTGTAGAAAATGTTTTAAAAATGCTAACTTTTTTACCTATAGATGAAGTTGAGAAATTGTCTTCATTAAAAGATGAAAAAATAAATGAAGCAAAAAAAATAGCTGCATTTGAAATCACTAAATTAATACATGGTGAAAATGAAGCTATTAAAGCTCAAGAAGCTTCAAATGCATTATTTAATGGTAATGGTAGTCTTGATAATATGCCAACAGTAAAATTAGAAAACATTAATATTTCTATAATTGATGCTATATTATTAACTAAAATTGCTCCTTCAAAAGGTCAAGCAAGAACATTAATTAACCAGTCTGGTATATCTTTAAATGATGAAAAAATAACAGATATTAATTATCAATTATCTAATAAAGATTTTTCAGATGGCTATGCTATATTAAAAAAAGGAAAAAAAGTTTTTTATAAATTAGAAAAATAATAAATATATTGTTAAATATTTAAGGGATGCACTTTGATAAAGTACATCCCTTTTTTCCTAA
>CANTHA010000036.1 GCA_947653375.1 uncultured Clostridium sp.
AAACTATATCACAAAGTAATCAAAATACAAAGAAAAGTGATTTTAAACCAAATAATAGAAACAGTAATAACACAAGAGATAGTTATAATAGAAATCAAAATAATAACTATAATAGAAACAATAATAGATTTAATAATAGGAATGATAGACCTAATAATAGAAATAATAATGATAGATTTGGAAAAAGACCTTTAGATGAAAAAGGAATAGAAAAAAATATTAAAAATATCATGGCTGTTGATACTGTAGAAAAAGAAACTGTTAGGGAATATAATAAAAATATTGATAAACAAAAATCAAATAATAAGTTTAATAATGAAAATAAAAATAAAAAACAAAAATCAAGAAGAAATAACAATGACAATAGTTTTGATGAAGGTAAATTAAAAAGTTTAAAACAAACAAATCAATTATCAAATATGTTTGATGAGCAAGATGGAGGAATGTTAGATTATTATGATTTAACAACACAACGTGGTAGAAGATCAAAAAAGAAATTAAATAAAGATCAAGGAGAAAGAACAAAACAAAAAATATTTAAATTAACAGATATAGAAATTCCTGAATCAATTACTGTAAAAGACTTTGCCAGTGAAATTAAAAAAACAACATCAGATGTTATTAAAAAATTGTTAGGTTATGGAATAATGGCAACAATAAATCAAGAAATTGATTTTGATACAGCATTTTTAATAGCACAAGAATTTGGAATAACTGCAACTAAAAAGGAAACAATAACTGAAGAAGATATTTTATTTGATGATTCTGAAGACAAAGAAGAAGAATTGAAATCAAGACCACCAGTTATTGTTGTTATGGGACACGTAGACCATGGTAAAACATCACTTTTAGATGCAGTTAGAAAAACAAATGTAATTGAAGGAGAAGCAGGAGGAATAACACAAGCAATTGGTGCGTATAAGGTAAAAGTAAAAGATAGAGAAATTACATTTTTAGACACACCAGGTCATGAAGCATTTACTGCAATGAGAGCTAGAGGAGCGCAAGTAACAGATATAGCAATATTAGTAGTAGCTGCAAATGATGGAGTTAAACCACAAACAATAGAAGCTATAAATCACGCTAAATCAGCAGGAATACCAATTATAGTTGCAATTAACAAAATAGATTTACCAGACGCTAATATAGAAAAAGTAAAACAAGAGTTAATGACTTATGAATTAGTACCTGAAGAATGGGGTGGAGAAACAATTTATGTTCCAATTTCAGCTAAAAAAGGTGAAAATATAGATCAATTATTAGAAATGGTATTACTAGAAGCAGATGTATTAGAATTAAAAGCAAACCCTAAAAAACAAGCAAAAGGAACAGTTATTGAAGCAAGACTTGATAAAGCAAAAGGTGCAATTGCAACAATGTTAGTCCAAAGAGGAACTTTAGATGTTGGAGATACTATTGTAGTAGGATCTTCTATAGGTAGAATAAGAGCAATGAAAGATGATAAAGGTAAAATAGTAAAAGCTGCAGGACCATCTACACCTGTTGAAATAATGGGATTAACAGAAGTTCCACAAGCAGGAGATACATTCTATGAAGTAAAAAATGAAAAAATGGCAAAACATCTAATTGAAAGAAGAAAACGCCAAGAAAGAGAAAAAGTTTTAAATGCTACAACAAAAGTTACATTAGATAATTTATTCAGTCAAATGGAAGAAGGAAAATTGAAAGTATTAAATTTAATTGTAAAAGCTGATGTACAAGGTTCTGTTGAAGCTGTTAAACAAGCTTTAGAAAAACTTGAAAATGAAGAAGTAAGAGTAAAAGTAATTCATAGTGCTACTGGTGCTGTAAATCAATCTGATGTCACTCTTGCAAAAGTTTCTAATGCAATTGTTATTGCGTTTAATGTAAGACCAGATAATATGGCAAAAGAAATGGCAGAAAAAGATGAAGTAGAAATCAAACAATATTCTATTATTTACCAAGCAATTGAAGATGTAGAGGCAGCTATGAAGGGAATGTTAGATCCTGAATTTGAAGAAAGAATAATAGGAAATGCAGAAGTAAGACAAACATTTAAGATTTCTAATGTGGGAACTATAGCAGGTGCGTATGTATTAGACGGAAAAGTTGAGAGAAATGCAGGAGTAAGAGTTATCCGTGAAAATGTTGTTATTCATGATGGACAATTAGCTACATTAAAAAGATTTAAAGATGATGTTAAAGAAGTAACAAAAGGATTTGAATGTGGTATACAAATTGAAAACTATAACGATATTAAAGAAGGAGACATTATTGAAGCATATGTTATGGAAGAGATAAAAAGATAGTTACTCAAAAGAAAAAGTTTCAAAACAAAACTGTCTCAAGCAGATAGATAAAAGGAGAGTGAAATTAATGCCAGAAAATCATAATAGATTGGGACGTATAGAAGAAGAATACAGAAAAGAATTAAGTCAAATTATAAGTTATGAATTAAAAAATCCAAATGTGACAGGAATGATAAGTGTAACAAAAGTTAAAGTGACAAATGACTTGAAATATGCAAAAGTATATGTAAGTATTTTAAATTCAAAAAATGTAAAAAGCACATTAGCAGGATTAAAAAAATCATCAGGATTTATAAGAAGTGAATTAGCAAGAAAAGTGAATTTAAGGAATACACCAGAATTAATATTTGAATTAGATGATTCAATGGAATATGGAACAAAAATAGACCAAATTTTAAAAGAAATATTACCTAAAAAAGAGGAGTAAATATGATTTTAGATGACATTTTAGAAGAAATAAAAAAAGCTAAAACAATTGCAATATTAACACATGAATCACCAGATGGTGACGCTATAGGAAGTAGTATGGGAATGAAATTAATATTAAATAAATTAGGAAAAAATCCAGATGTAATTATTCCTGAATATCCAAAAATATTTGATTTTTTACCATATATTAATGAAATTAGATCACAATCTAATATTAAAGAATATGATTTATGTATTTTAGTAGATGTGGCTCAACCAAGCAGAGTTGCCTTAAAAGAATATTTTGAAAATGCAAATAAAACAATAATAATAGATCATCATAGAAATAATATAAATAATGGAGATCTAAATTATGTAAAAGCTGATTCTCCTGCATGTTGCGAAATTATAGCAGAAATTTGTAAATATTTAAAAATAGACATTTCAAAGGAAATTGGAACATGCCTTATGACTGGAATTATTACAGATACAGGAGGATTTCAATATGAAGGAATTAGTGCAAAAACTTTTGATTTTGCATCTGAATTTATAAAATTAGGTGTAGATGTACCTAAAATATATGAAAAGGCATTTGCTACAAAAACTAGAGCGAATTTTGAGTTGATGAAAAAAGTTGTGGATAGAATGGAATTTTTAGAAGAAGGAAAGGTAGTATTTACATATTTAAATAATCAAGATATGCTAGATGCAAATGCAGAGTCAGGAGATCATGAAGGATTGGTAAATATAGGTAAAGATGTTGAAGGTGTTGAAGTGTCTATATTTATAAGACAAAAAGATGATGAAAATGCATATAAAATTTCTTTAAGGTCAAAAGAATATGTTGATGTTTGCTCTATATGTTCAGTGTTTGGTGGAGGAGGACATAAGAGAGCAGCAGGTGGACTAATTGAAGGAAATGTTGAACAAGTGAAAGAAAAGGTTATGAAAGAAGTTAAAAAGGTGATTTAAAAATAATTAATAATATTTCTAAATGTTCATATATATTATTTTTTTACATCATCTTGTGTGTCGCAATCTACAAAATTAAAAAAATATGTAGATTGCTCCAATCGCATTCGCTGTTTGCTCATTTAATCGCTTACGCGATGATTTAAAAAAATAATATATATGAACATTTAGAATGATTAAGTTTAATAGTAGTATAAATATTATAATGGCAATTTGATTTTGGAGAATTAAAATATGGATGGAATTATTGTAATAAATAAACATAAAGGGTGTACTTCACATGATATTGTTTATAAAATAAAAAAAATATTTAACAGCAAAGTTGGACATACAGGTACTTTAGATCCAATGGCAACAGGGGTATTGCCTATTTTAGTAGGAAAAGGAACATTGTGTTCAAAATATTTAGTAAATCATGATAAAACTTATAGAGCTAAAATTCAATTAGGAAAAAGAACTGACACAGCAGATGCGGAAGGTAATATTATTGAGGAACAAAATATAACAAACTTACAATTAGAAAAAGAAGCATTGGAAAAGATATTATTAGAATTCATAGGTAAGCAAACACAAATTCCACCAATGTATTCAGCTATTAAAATTAATGGAAAAAAACTTTATGAATATGCTAGAAAAGGGCAAACTATTGAAATTGCTCCTAGAGAAATAGAAATATATAATATTCAGCTATTAAATGTAGATAATAATTTAAAACAGATAGAGTTTGAAGTTAGTTGTTCAAAAGGTACATATATTAGAAGTCTATGTGAAGATATTGCTAAAGCAATAGGTACAATTGGATATATGGCAGAATTACAAAGGTTACAAGTAGGAGATTTTAATATAAAAGAATCTATTACAATAAAACAATTAGAAGAAAATATAAATAACACTAATTTTATAAATAATAGTATAATTAAACTTGAGGACATTTTTATAAATAAGGAAGAAATAATACTAGAAGATAATAAATTAAGATTATTTTTAAATGGTGTAAAATTAACACAAAATAAAAAAGATGAGATTTATAGAATTTATAATAATAGGAATTTTATAGGTACAGGAGTTGTTAAAAGCAATTTATTAAAAAGAGATATAATTTTATAATGAATATATATACAAATCACTTCATATAGTTAAATGTAAGGAAGTGATTTTTTGTATTATATCCAAGAAGTTGACAAGCCTAATTGGTTTTTTAGAATGTTAAATATTGTTAAATTAGAAGGTAATAAAATAATATTGCCAATTACTGAAGAAGAAAATGATGAGAAGAAATTAGAAAAATTAGCTTTAAAAACAAATAAAGCGTTAAAAAATGCAAATTCAAAAAAAGTAATTTTAAGTAAAGCGATTAATAAAAAAAGTCAATTTGTAAATTATCTGTATACATATAATATTGATGTTGTTGATGGAATGTGGTTGTTTGAACTGTTAAGTTTAGATAGTATAAAATATATATTAAGTAAAAAGAATATAAAAAAACAAGATGTTAAACTATCTATTTTAGTAAATGATTTATCAGATATAATGTTAGAAAACATAAAAATATTTGCTAAAGAATATAGAAATATCAATATAGTAACAAATCATATGGAAAAGTTTAAAAAGATTGAAGAAGATTTTATTGAAAATGATGGAATATCAATAACAATTACTAATAATAGAAAAAAAAGCTTGATAAGATCAAATATAATAGTTAATGTGGATTTTCCAACAGAATTAATAAATAAATATAAAATTAATGACCAAGCTATTATAATAAACTTAAAACAAAATGTAAAAATAACACAGAAACGTTTTAATGGTATAAATATAAAGGATTATGAAATTGATTTTGTAAATAATAATTTAAATATTGAATATGATTATGAAGAACATAAATATTTTAAAAAACAAATTTATGAAGCTAATCTATATAGAAAACAGCCATATAAGGAACTTATATGTAAAATGAAGAAGGATAAAGTGAAAATTACTAAGTTAATTGCACAAAATAGTTATTTATAAAATTTTATATAAAGTCTTTTCTTTTTTTATAAAATATAATATAATGAAATTGTCAAATTAAAAATTGGCAAGGAGGATAAGTTATGCCAAGTAACAATGAAAAAAATAGAAATAGCGAAAATAGAGCAAGACCACGTAAAGTTAATAATTCTAGGAATAATACAAAAAAAAGACCTATAGATAACAAAAATCCACATAGAAAACCAAATGCAAAAAGAAAAAATCCGAATAGAAAAAATAAAAAACAAAGTAAATACCCAAAATTAAAAAAAGCATTGAAAATATTTATAATAATGTTTTTACTTTTATGTGTAGTAGGGGTAGGTATTATAGCAGGAATGTTTTTTGGATTATTTGGAGATGAATTTGAAATAACAAAAGAAGAATTAAAAATAGGAGCTTCAAATACAGTTGTTGTAGATAAAAATGGAGCTGTTATAGCTAATTTAAGCGGTGATGAAAAAAGAAAAGTAATTACATTAGGAGACATGTCAGAGTATTTACCAAAAGCATATGTAGCAATAGAAGATGAGAGATATTATAAACATAGTGGTGTAGATTTTAAAAGAACAGCAGGTGCTATAGTTAATACTGTTTTTGGAAAAAGCTCATATGGTGGAAGTACAATAACTCAACAATTAGTTAAAAATATAACAAAAGATGATGAAGCTTCAGGAGTAGCAGGAATATTTAGAAAAATAAAAGAATGGGCTAAAGCATATCAAGTTGAAAGAATGATTTCTAAAGACCAAATTTTAGAATTATATTTAAATATATTATTTGTTGGTTCAAGTAACCTGCATGGAGTTGAATTAGGTGCAGAGTATTACTTTAATAAAAGTGCAAAAGATTTAGATTTAGCAGAATGTGCATTTATGGCAGGAATAAATAATTCACCTAATGCATATGATCCATTTGACGAAAATAAAGATAATAAAGAAAAAATCAGAAAAAGAACATTAACAGTATTATCTAAAATGAAAGAATTAAAATACATAGAAAATGAAGAAGAATACAATACAGCTGTTGCAAAAGTAGAAGAAGGATTGACATTTACAAAAGGAACTATTGGTACAGGGTCAAGTTATTCTTATCACACAGATGCAGCAATTGAACAAGTAATTACACAAGTAATGGAAGAAAAAAATATATCAAGACAATTAGCAGAAAACTATGTATATAGTAGTGGATTAACTATATATTCAACAGCAGATGTTGAAATACAAGCAAGAATGGAAGAAGAATATGCTAAAGAAAAATATATTATAAATAGTCCAAGTAAAACTCAAAAATCACAATCAGGAATGGCTATTGTAGATTATAAAACAGGAAATGTTTTAGGAGTAGCAGGAGGATTAGGAGAAAAAGAAGGTGCAGGCTGGAATAGAGCAACACAAATGAAAAAACAAACAGGTTCTTCAATGAAACCACTTGCAACAATAGCACCAGGATTAGAAGAAAATGTAATTACAGCTGCAACTGTTTATGATGACGTAAAAACAGATTTTGGTGGAGGATATACTCCTAAAAATTATAATAGTTTTAGAGGATTAGTAAATATAAGAGGATTTATAGAAACATCTCAAAATATACCAGCTTTAAAAATAATGAAAGAATTAACTCCAAGTAAATCGTTAGAATATTTAGAAAAAATGGGTATTACTACTTTAGATAAAAAAGAAGATGATGTATTATCATTAGCTATAGGAGGTATGACTAATGGAGTTAGTCCATTAGAAATGGCAGTAGCATATGGAACTATTGCAAATGATGGTGTGTACATTACACCAACATTTTATACAAAAGTAGTTGATAGTAGTGGAAATACAGTACTTACGCCAAAACAAGAAACTGTAAGAGCTATTTCAGCAGAAAATGCATATATAGCAAAAACAATAATACAAGAACCAGTAACAGGTGGAAGTGGTACAGCTAAATATTGTGCTATAAAAGGAATGAGTGTAGCAGCAAAAACAGGAACAACTGATAAAGATTATGATAGATGGCTTTGTGGTTTTACACCATATTATTCAGCAGCTACATGGTTTGGATATGATAATAGTGAGGAAGTAATATATAGAGCAGGAAATCCAGCAGGTTTAATTTGGTCAGCTATTATGTCAGACATTCATAAAAATTTAGAAAGTGCAACATTTACAAAGCCAAGTGGAATAGTAGAAGCAATAGTATGTAGAAGTACAGGTTGTTTAGCAAATACAGGTTGTACAAATACTTATAAAGAAATATTTACAAAGGATAATATGCCAGAAAAATGTGAAGGACATGGAGCTCAAGAATTATGTGCAGAATCAGGATTACTTGCAACACAATATTGTCCAACAAAGAAACCAAATTCTTATGGAGCATCAGTTCCAAAAGAAAAATTAAATTTATGGAAAACAATAGGAGGAAATAGTGGATCAGGAACTATGGTAACACAAACTTGTAATATACATACAAAACCACCAGAACAAGAAAAACCGAAAAATAATGTAGTTACAAATACAAATACAACAAATAATAATACCACAAATACAACAAAGCCAGTAAATCCGGTGGAACCAACAGAACCGACGAATCCGACGAATCCGACAAATCCAACAGAACCAACGAACCCAACAGATCCAGTAAATCCAACAGATCCACCAAATCCATAAAATAAATCAAAATGCTTGAGATGTGAAAATATTTTCACATCTCATGTTAAAATTATAGGAGGAAAAAATGAATATTTACTTTTACAATACTTTAACAAAAAATAAAGATGTTTTTAAACCTATTAATAATAATGAGGTTAAAATATATTCTTGTGGACCTACAGTATATAAAGATGCTACAATTGGAAATATGAGAACAAATATATTTCAAGATGTTTTAAAAAGGGTATTAAAATATAATGGATATAAAATTAAGCATGTAATGAATATTACAGATGTTGGGCATTTAGTATCTGATGCTGATGAAGGCGAGGATAAAATGCTAAAATCTGCAAGAGAAGAAAATAAATCTCCATATGAAATTGCAGAATATTATACAAAATTATTTTTTGAAGACATAAAATTATTAAATATAGAAAAACCAGAAATCGTTTGTAAGGCAACAGAACATATACAAGAAATGTTAGAATTTGTTAAAGAATTAATTAATAATGGGTATGCATATGAAACATCAACTGCAATATATTTTGATATTTCAAAATTAGACAAATATCCATGTTTATCTAATCTTAATTTAGAAGAACAAAAAGCAGGAGCAAGAGTTGATGTAGACAGAGAAAAAAGAAACCCATATGATTTTGCATTATGGATAAAAGCTCCAGAAAATCATTTAATGAAATGGGATAGTCCATGGGGACAAAGCTATCCAGGATGGCATATAGAATGTTCAGCAATGGGAAGGAAATATTTAGGAGAACAATTTGATATACATACAGGAGGTATTGACTTGATACCTACTCATCATGAAAATGAAATAGCACAAAGTAAAGGTGTAACAGGCAAAATTCCAGCCAATTATTGGATGCATGGAGAATATCTATTAATAAATGGTGGTAAAATGTCAAAAAGTTTAAATAATGTATATCTATTAAAAGATATAATAGAAAAGGGTTATGACCCAATTGTTTATAGACTATTTTGTTATTCTTGCCATTATAGAAATAAACTAAATTTTACATGGGAAGGAATAGATGCAACTTCAAAAGCATTGGAAAGATTAAGAAAAGGTTACCAAAATCATTTAAAAGGAAAAAATGAGGTTTTACAAGATTTAATACAAGATTTTGAAGAAAAGTTTAATAAAGCTATTAATGATGATTTAAATATGCCAGTTGCGATGGGAGTTGTTTGGGATGTTGTAAAACAAGAAATAAAATCTTATAAATTGGCAGAATTATTGTTAAAATTTGATAGTGTTTTAGGGTTAATGATAGATAAACACATAGAAAAGAAAAATGATGATGAAATTCCAGATGAAATAAAAGTTTTAGTGGAACAAAGAAAACAAGCAAGAAATCAGAAAGATTGGACAAAAGCAGATGAGTTAAGAGATTTAATAAGAAATAAAGGATTTGAAGTTATAGACTCCAAAGATGGCATGGAATTAGAAAATTATAAAAAACTAAATATTGACAAAATTTAAAAATGCCTGTATAATCATATGGTGATTATAATGATATATAAATAGAAAAGATATAATAAACATATATCGAAAAACAAGGAGGGATTCAAAATGGCACAACCAAAAAGAAGATGGTCAAAAGCTAGAACACATTCAAAAAGATCAACATGGAAAAAAGAAAATCCAACATTTGCAAGTTGTCCACATTGTCATGAACCAGTTATGCCACATAGAGTTTGTAAAAATTGTGGTTACTATGATGGAAAAGAAATTATTGCAAAAAAAGAAACTGAAAATGCTTAATAATAGTGAAAGAATACTTGTATTTTGCAAGTGTTTTTTTTATTATATTATGGTAATCAATTAAAAATGTAATGGTCATATAGACCTATAGTTTTTTATTTTATTTAATAATATCATTACTATTTTGCTTATTGTGTTCATTTCACTCGATAAGAATTTGTAATGCTGTAAAATGAGCCTCTTTCACTCAGGCCAAATCTTTATATAGTTATATTATTTTTGAATGTAATGAAAAAATAATATAACTATATAAAGACTTTCCGTGAACATTACTCATTTTACAGCAAAACAAATTCTAAATCTTGTTACATTCAAATATCAGCAAAATATTAATGATATTTATTAAAGAAATAAAATAATTTTATAATGTGGTCTATATGACAATTATATTTTTAATTAATATTATATACAAACAAAAAAAGTTGTGATATATTAAATGTAAAATAAAAAGTGTAGGTGATAAATATGTTTGAAAAATTTTTAAAAAAGTCAGGATGGACAGATATTATAATATCAACAGTGTTCATTCTATTTGGAGCAATGATGATTGCAAGACCAGATTCAATAGTTACATTTATTGCAATATTTCTAGGACTTATATTTGTATTATTAGGAGTAATGAAATTATATAGATATTATTCAAATGGACAAGCAGATTCATATATATTAGCAATTAGTATTGTATCAATAATTATAGGAATTATAATAATGTTTTGTGGACACATTATACTATCATTTTTTAGTATTTTAATTGCTGTATGGATAATTTATAGTGGTATAATGAATTTACAAACTGCAATAATATGGAAAGATTATAAATCAAGATTATGGATAACTTCTTTAGTTTTATCATTATTAATAATTGTTGCTGGAATATATTTATTAGTAAATAGAGCTGCTATAATTCAAACAATAGGAATTGTAATAGTTGGTTATGGAATAATTGATATATTAGAAAATATTATATTCATAAAAAAAATAGATAATTATTTAAAATAATATAATTAAATAATATAAATTATAGAGTTTTGTCGAAAGCTATTTTGTTCGACAAAACTTTTTATTTTTTGCTCTTGGAAATATATGGAAAAAGTTTTATAATACGAAAAGAAAAAACAAAGGAGGAGATTATGGAATCAAAATTTTATGAAAAGGACAAGCTTTTAATTTTTAAAATAACAGATGAAATTGATGATTGTAGTGTACAAAAGATAAGGAGGAAAGCAGATTATGAAATGGAAAGATATATGCCTAGAAAAGTTATATTTGATTTTAATAGTGTTACTTTCATGGATAGTGCGGGTATAGGCCTGATTATAGGTAGATACAAATTAGCTAACATGTTAGGAGCTAAATTAGAAGTTACAAATTTAACAAAAAGTGTTGAAAAAATATTTGATATGAGTGGTATATTAAAACTAATACCAGTTGCTCAATAATAGTTAGAAAGGATTAAAAATATGAAAGAAAATTATGAAAATGAAATGAAATTAGAATTTATAAGTAAATCGGCAAATGAGGCTTTTGCTAGAATTACAATTGCAGCATTTGCATCTCAATTAGACCCTACAATTGAAGAATTAGCAGACATAAAAACAGCAGTATCTGAAGCTGTTACAAATTGCATTATACATGGATATGAAGACAAAACAGGGATAGTAAAAATAAATGCTAAATTAAAAGATAATGAAATTATAATAGAAATTTCAGATCAGGGAAAAGGTATAGAAAATGTACAAATTGCTAAAGAACCATTATATACAACAAAACCAAATTTAGAAAGATCAGGAATGGGATTTACTATAATGGAAAGTTTTATGGATAACGTACATATAGAATCTATACTAGGATTAGGAACTAAAATTGTAATGACAAAAAAAATAAAAATAAGATCCGAAGATTCTGAAGAAATTGAAATTTTAACAAAAGAATAATTTTAGGGGGATTTATGTACAATAATGATATTGAATCAATAAAAAAAGCCCAAAACGGAGATAAACAAGAATTAGAAAAATTAATAAATGAAAATAATGGTCTAATATGGAGTATTGTTAGAAGATTTAATGGTAGAGGATATGAATTAGAAGATTTATATCAAATAGGTTGTATAGGTTTTATAAAATCAATACAAAGATTTGATACAAGTTTTGAGGTTAAATTATCAACATATGCAGTACCATATATGATAGGAGAAATAAAGAGATTTATTAGAGATGATGGTGCTATAAAAATAAGCAGAAGTTTAAAGGAATTAGCTGTAAAAGCTAAAGAATTGCAAAAAGAAAATCTTATGAAAAAAGGTAAAGAAATAACAATAGAAGAAATTGCAAAAGAATTAAAGGTTGCTAAAGAAGATGTCGCTTTAGCCTTAGAAACAACTACATATGTAGAATCAATAGAAAGTGCAAGTTATACTAATCCTAAAAATGGTAATAGTATAAATTTAATAGAAAGAATATCAAATGAAAAAAATCAAGAAGAACTAATTGCAAATAAATTAACTGTAAGGCAATTAATAGAAGGATTAGAAAAAAGAGATAAAGAAGTAATAATGTTAAGATTTTATAAAGAAAAAACACAAACACAAGTTGCAAAAATATTAGGAATTACACAAGTTCAGGTATCAAGAATAGAAAGAAAAATATTGCAAAAAATGAAATGTCAATTAAGTTCTT
>CANTHA010000037.1 GCA_947653375.1 uncultured Clostridium sp.
TCTTGAAATAATTTTAATGTTTTAGGGTGTCCTAATCAAAAATTATTGACACTTTTGATTTTTATCCCCTTAATTTCCTATAATTACCACTTTAAATATCAACACATAAAATTAACATTTGCTAACTCTATCTATTCTTTACATATAGATCCAATCATTCCTGCATCATTTCCCAAAATAGCAGTTTCTATTTTTACTTCTCTACCTAATTCTTCTTTTGTCTTATTTTTTAGTCTATCTAAAAGTATATTATCAAAGTGAACAAAACTTCCACCTATGCCTACAACTTCTGGTTCAAATATCCTTACTAAATTATTTATTCCTATACTTAAATTATCTATATACTCTGTAATTACATCTTCTATCAACTTATAATTAGAACTTTTTTGATTATTATCTATAATAATTTGCAATAACTCTTCTCCTGTAGTCTTCTTATCTAAACTCAAAGCATTTCTTAAATTATCTTTAAATGCTTTCATTGAAGCATATCTTTCAAAACAACCCCTTCTGCCACATTTACATTGTACTCCATTTTTTTGTATAACCATATGTCCAAACTCATATGCTGGTCTTTCAGGTGCTTTTAACAATTTATCACCTTCAAATACTGCTCCTCCTATTCCTGTTCCTAATGTCAAAAATATACTTCTTTCATAATCTTTTAATATTCCATATTTTTTCTCTGCAATAGCAGCAGCTTTAGCATCATTTTTAATATTTATAGGTAAACCTATTTTAGCTTGTAACTTATCTACTATATTATAATCTTTTATTCCTAGGTTTCCAGACGAGATAATAATACCATTTTTAGATCTTCCTGGAAGAGCAATACCTAGACCAGTTACATTATAGTTACTTTTAAATTTATTAACATTATCAATTATATAATCCTCTATTGATTTTTGTAAATTTATTTTTTCAGTACTAGTTAATCTTTTTTCTACTTTTTCCACAATTATTCCATTATTGTTTATAACTCCTATAGCTATATGGCTTCCTCCTATATCTATTCCAATTTTCATAAACTTTCTCCTTCTATTTCATATTATATAAAACAGCATACACCCAATATTGTGTATGCATAGATTACATCTAAATTTTATTAATTTGACCATTCTATTGTTCTATTTTCATTGTAAACACCTGTTATTACTTCTCCATTAGAATTTGTAGGTTTCAGCGTTATTGTGTTCCCACTAACACTTGCATATTTACTATCTAGTTCATTTTGTAATTCCTTTATAACATATTCTTGTGGTTCTATATCTTTAATTGTTTCATTATTATTATCATATTTTTCTGTATAAAATTCTGAAAGTATCTTATTTGCTGTTGACATTACATGTTCTTTAGCTTCTAAAACTTCATTTTCAGAATAAGAGCTTTTATCTCGTTCTTGCGATGTTAGCATAAACATTGATATACATGCTAATACTAATAAAATTATAACCGTTACAACTAAAGCAACTAATGTTATACCTCTATCATCTTTTATTTTTTTACTTAATTCTTTACTTAACATTTGCTTCCTCCTACATATAATAAATTTACTTTATTATATACAATTTTACATTAACTAATTATATTTTTCAATAGCTTATTTATATATATCTTTAAATAACTTTTTCCTCTAAAATAGTTACTCAACTTTTTAACAAATTATTTTTTCACAATTTTAGCTACAAAGAAACCATCTGTATATTCATTTTGATATACCTGTAAAGTCCCATTACTTTGTAAATACTTATTAAAACAATCAACCTTTAATTTTATTTTCTCTATTTCAAAATTTGTATTCTCAACTAAAAACTTTTCAACTACATCTATATTTTCATCCTTAAAAATACTACAAGTAGAATAGATAAGTTCACCACCCTTTTTTAAATACTTTGAGCAATTATTTAATATTTGACTTTGTATTTTTACTATTTCATTCACATCTTCTATTTTTCTTTGCCATTTTATATCTGGTTTTCTTTTAAGAACACCCATTCCTAAACATGGAACATCAAGCAATATTTTATCATACTTTTCTTTATAGCTATTATTATATTTAGTTGCATCTTCCAATTTAGTATTTATGCATGAAATATTAAGCCTACTAGCAGTTTCCTTTATAAGCTTTATTCTATGTTCATGAATATCCCAAGCATCTATATTAGAATTATTATTAGTAATTTCTGCAATATAGCTTGTTTTACCTCCTGGAGCACTACATGCATCTAATATAAAATCTTTTTCTTTAGGGTTAAGAATTTTAGGTATTAAACCTGCTACTTCATCTTGTATAGTAAAATTACCATTTTTAAATAAATCTAATTTATCTATATTTTTTGCTTTATTTATAATTAGAAAATCTTCAATTAAACCATCTTTAACTTCTATATTTCTTTGTATTAAATCTTGTTTTAGTTCATTTTTTGAATTCTTTAATCTATTTACTCTTATTGAAATTTCTGGTTTTATATTTGAATTTTTGCATATTTCTTCAACCATTTCTTTACTATTTTGTTTCATTAGTTTATCTACTATCCATACTGGCATTGAAGTAGTTTTAGATATTCTTTCAATATCATCTTTTATACTAAAAAAATCTTCATAATCTTCTTTTTTTACTTTTCTTAAAATAGCATTAACAAAATTAGAACTACTTTTATGACCATATCTTTTAGCTAAATTTACACTTTCATTAACAGCTGCAGACTTCGGTATTTTATCTAAAAATATTATTTGATAAATTCCCATTCTTAATATATTCAAAATCCATGGAGATAATTTTTTTAACCTCAATTTTGAATATTTTTTAATTACTTCATCAATTGTTAATCTCCATGTTGTAACACCATAAACCAATTCTGAAATTAATCCTATATCTCTTTCTTGTAATTCTTTTCTGTTTTGTTTTATCATTTCATTTAATACTATATTTGAATATGATTTTTCAGTATCAATTTTATATAAAGTTTTTAATGCAATTTCTCTTACTTTATCCATATTTTTCCTCTCCTTTTGTGATTATATAATTTTTAGTTAAAAATTTCTACCACATTTGTATATTTTTTCTAATTTGTGGAAAAGATAATTTTAAAAGTTTTTGGAGGTACATTATGGATATTAAAAAACATTTAATTATAACTGGTAATTCAACTGTTTCTTGGAAAGATGCTATTGTAAAAGCAATTGCAGAAGCATCAAAAACAATTGACTATATATCAGAAGTAAAAATTTTAGAACAAAGAGCAAATATAGATGGCAATAAGATTTCAGAATATTTTGTAGATTTAGATTTGAGTTTCATTGTTGACTTAAATCGTAAAGATAGTTAGGAGGTGCAATATGGATCCTTTAGAGACAAAACAAACATATCAAGAATATGTAGATAAAAAAACACCAAATTCTCCAATACTAAAAAATTGCTTTAATGCTTTCTGGGTTGGTGGATTAATTTGTTCAATTGGACAAATTATATTAAATATATGTAAAGAACGTGGATTTGACACAGAAATTTCAGGTACAATAGTTTCTATTTTATTAATTGGAATTGCTGCATTTTTAACTGGTTTAAATTTATTTAATAAGATAGGAAAATTTGCTGGTGCAGGATCTTTAATTCCAATAACAGGATTTGCAAATTCTATAGTCTCACCTGCAATGGAATATAAATCAGAAGGATATGTAATGGGTGTTGGCGGAAAAATGTTTACTGTAGCTGGTCCTGTATTGGTATTTGGTATATCAGCATCAATATTAATCGGAATTGTGTATTTAATATTTAATACACAAACAATTACTTTAGTTTAAGGAGATGATTTTTTGGAAAAGTTAGGAAAACAAACAATTAAATTTAATAATCCTCCTACAATAGTTGATTGTGCTAGTATAGTTGGTCCTAAAGAAGCCGAAGGACCACTTGCTAAATACTTTGATCAAACTTTAGATGATGAATTTTGGGGAGAAAAAACTTGGGAAAAAGCTGAAAGTAAAATAATTAAAGAAACTGTTAATACTGTTATTTCTAAATCTGGTATTCCAGCTGATAAAATTGATTGCATGTTTGCTGGTGATTTATTAAATCAATGTATTTCTTCTAGTTTTGGACTACGTGAATTAAGTATTCCCTTTTTTGGTGTATTTGGTGCTTGTTCAACATTTGTTGAGTCACTAACTCTTGGAGCTATTGCAATTGAAGGATTTGCTGAAAATGTTTTATGTGCTACTTCAAGCCACTTCTGTAGTGCTGAAAAACAATTTAGATTTCCTTTAGAATTAGGTAATCAAAGACCGCCTTCAAGTCAATGGACAGTTACTGGAAGTGGTGCAGCAATCTTATCAAAAAATGGAACTGGGCCTTATATAACACATATTACTCCTGGTAAAATAGTTGATATGGGTATAAAAGATGCTAATAACATGGGAGCTGCCATGGCACCAGCATTTACTGATACTCTTATAAATCACTTTTTAGATACTGGTAGAAGCCCAAATTATTATGATGCAATAATAAGTGGAGATTTGGGTCATATAGGAAAAGAAATTGCAATTGATATTGCAAAAACACAAGGATATAATATTAAATCAAATTATAATGATTGTGGAGTTTTAATTTTTGATAAAAATGCACAAGATACACATAGTGGTGGTAGTGGTTGTGCATGTTGTGGTACAGTATTTTCAGGATATTTATTTAAACAACTTAAAGATAAAAAATTGAAAAAAATACTACTAATTGCAACTGGAGCTTTAACAAACTCAACAACTGCACAACAAGGAGAAAGTATTCCTGGAATTGCACATGCAGTTAGTATAGAATTATAATTTTATAAAATGATACATTATAAATCATTTTAATATTATGGTTATGTATCAGGAAAGGAAAAATTATGAATATAAATTGGGCAAATGTTTTTGATTGGATGATGCTATTTAAATGTTTTGTCACTGGAGGTATTATATGTATCATTGGTCAAATTCTAATTGATAAAACAAAACTTACTCCTGCTAGAATTTTAGTTATTTTTGTTACAGCTGGTGCTATTCTTGGGGGACTTGGTTTATATAAATATTTAGTAGATTTTGCAGGTGCAGGTGCAACAGTTCCTTTAACTGGTTTTGGAAACAATCTTGCTAAAGGAGCAATAGAAGGTGTACAACAATATGGTATTGTAGGTGCTTTTACTGGTGGTGTTAAAGCTTCTGCTGGTGGTATTGCCGCTGCTGTATTCTTTGGATATCTAGCTTCTCTTATTTCAAAACCAAAAATGAAAAAACAATAATGCGGTCATATAGACATATTGTCTATATGACCATTATAAAAAAAGTTATAAATCACTTTTTATAACTTTTTATTAAAACACATAACATATAACTGAATATATAATAATTTTAATCATGCATTGCAAAAACATATAGTAATTAACAGCTTTTATTCCAGCATTATTAATCCTATCAAATCCATTTAATAACTTTTCGATTTCTTCTGAAGATGTAACTTTTATTTGTTTCATATATTTTTCAGATAAAAACTTTGCTTTTATCATAGCATCATTTTCTAAAAATATCCTTATCATATAATAAACAAAACTAAATAAAATTAGTACAACTAAAAATATCATCTTAAAATTCACTATATTAAATGCTGTTAATATACATATAGCCAAAAAATATAATAAATATATATTAGAGAAAACAAAGTTAAACATTAATAATTTTCTATCTTGTATTGAATGTAAACATTCATGTGCAATTGTTTGAATTCTAGTAAATGAATTTTTAATGTTGCCAATTGATATTTTATTTATACCTGCTATATATAAACTTGCATCACTATTTTCATTTTCTTCTACTTCAATATCTTCATTATCAAGAATTTTAAGATATTCTTTACATATTTCTATATTTTCAGGATAATTTTTAGCTATCTCATCTAATTCTTCATCTTTTCCTATTTCTTTTAACACCTTCATATTATATGAAAATATAATTTTTAAAACTATAATTAGTATAAGTATAATACTTGCTATTACTAAAAATTCCATTATTTCCACCTCTAAAAAAGCTCATATAAAATTATTTTATTGAATTACATCTTTAATAGCTTCACCTATAATTTTATTTACATCTGCTATAACAATATTGAATTTTGTTTCAGCTTCAAAATAGTCTTTAACTTCTTCTGATTTAATTAATTCTGCATATAAATTTTGCATCTTTATTTCTTGTTGCTCATCTCTTTTACCTGTAGTAACAGCAGAAATTTGAACTTCATAACGCATTTTTTCAAATTCTTGTATTTTTTCTTGTAATTCTGATTTTGATTTTATATTTTCTTTTGCTTTTTTATAATTAGTATACTCTTGTGATTGTTTTATTTCTTGTGCTAATTTATTAGCTGTATCATAAATATTCATACAAACTCCTTTTCTTTACTCTTATTGAGCACTAGTTGTTGCTAATCCTTCTATCTTTATATTTGAATTTATTGGGCATATATTTACAAATGTATTTCCATCATTAACATCAATCTTATTTCCTGCTAAATCTTGATAAACAGTTTTTTCTTCTCTAGAATTTTTTATACATTTTATTTTAATTGCTTTTCCATTTGTAATATAGTATCCATCAAATGTTCCAACATTTTTTAATCCTTGTCTACCTTTATTTTCTTTATCTGTTAAAGTATAATTATCACACAAAGTAATAATTATGTTTTTAGCTGTTACAGCTTCTTTTGTTACCCAATCTTTTTGTTGTTTTTTTCTTGCATATCTTTCATAAACTTTATTTGTTTCATTATATTTGTATTCTACAGTTTGAAGATCAGAATGTGGAATTGTTATATTAATTGCATCTGTACCTTCTTCTAAATTAACATCATCTGTAACGTAGTTTAAAATACTCTTATCATCTGAAGTTATTCTATATTTTTTATTTTTAGCTGATTGAACTAATTTTTCTGAACTTGTAACAGCATTATGAGGTGCTGATTTATCTTTTACTCTCCAGAAAGTTGTTCCATCTTCAGCAATTCCGTTTATATCATTTATTTTTAGCTTTTTAATATCACTTTCAGCTTGTGGACTTTGTCCAAAATGTGTATATATTGCATCATTTTCCATTGCATAATCTATAAAATAATGTCTTGCACTTCTAACTGGCCCTATTTTTTCTACTTCTGCACCTTTAAATAAAGCCATTAATCTTGTTTCTCCACCTTCAACTATAATTTCGTAAACCATGTATGCCTTTTGTAAACCTGCTTGTGGCCATGCATCACTGTGATTATCTATCATAACTGCTATAGGTCTATCTTGTCCTTTAAATATTTGTACTTGTTTATCTTCTTTTGCTATAATTTCACCATCTTCATTTGTAGCTGTTGGAGTTTCCCTATCTTTAATAATTTTATATCCTAGTGCAGTACCTGCTGCTACAATTGTAATAACTAATAATAAAATCAACTTTTTAGTTTTTCTAGTCTTTTTAGCTTTTTTCCTTCCCATATTTATTCCTCCTTTAATTTCTTTTTATATCTAAATCATTAAGAATTTTCTCTTCTTTTAGTCTCATCACTTTTTTATCTTCCTCTTCTATATGGTCATATCCTATAAGATGATAAAATCCATGTACAATCATATAACTTAATTCTCTTTCAAAACTATGTCCATATTCTATTGCTTGTTTTTCTACTTTTTCAATTGATATTATAATATCTCCTAAAACATCTTCATATTTAAAGTTATGTAATTTTTTCTTTTCCTCTAGCTCGTCCTTTTCATATATTGGAAAAGAAAGAACATCAGTTGCTTTATCTACATTTCTATATTTTTTGTTAATTTCTTTTATATTTTCAGGAGTTGTAAAAATAATTGTTATACTCATTTTAGATTCTTCAATATCTTCTTCTTTAAAACATTGTGTTAATACTTCATTTGCTATACTTTCATATTCTTTTTTTTCTTGTATATCTTTATATATTATTTCATACATATTATGCGACTTCCTTAATTTTTATGTATGAAATAATATATAAAGATATACAAGAAAAAAAAGAATATGAAAGTATAGCAAATGAAGTATTAACACAATGTTTTAAAAGTTTAGAATAATCAATTTTTTCTCCATTTAAGCTATTCATATCTTTTTTGATTAATAATATTTCTTTTTGCTTGATAAATTCAACAAAATCGTTTTCTTTTAGTTTTGAAATTTCTTTATATTTATTTAAAAATGTCTTGTATTCTTCTCTTTCTTTTGATGAATCCCAATATACTTTTGTAGATAATAATTTGACATTATAATCTTCCATTAAATTTATTAAAGTTGAATAAACTTTTTCTCTTTTTGTTGCAATTTTTGTATCTTGTACAAGTGTTCTTGCATCTTTTAATAGTTTTTTATAACATTGTTCTGCAACAATTAATGGTATACTATGTGTAAATAATTTTCTACTTATTGATAATAAAACCATATTTTTTTCTATATTATCTTTTGTGTCTAATTTTCCTATTGTATATGTTTCAAATTTTTCATATTCATTTATTATGTCATCAAAATTGTTTTCTTCTATTTGAATTTTTAATGATAATATATTTTGTATATAATCTTCTAATGTTTTAAAAATCTTTATATAAATACTTTCTTTTGTTAAATCATAACTACTTGTTGTATCTGCTATTTTTATTGAGTAATTTTTAAATATTGATTTATATAGTGAATCCATTTTTGAAACATAAAATTTATTATATCTTTGTTTAAGTTTTTCTTTGTCTCCTACTTTAATTCCTTCATAGTCTAAATCTATTAAATATTTTTGTTTCCTATATTTATAGTCTATGTATTCATTTTCTTTTAAACTTGTTACTTCATAATATTGTGATAAAGCATTTTTTTCAAATTCTGATGCTGTACCATTTTTTACTTTTTTGTATATAGAGTCCATTACATATTTATCTAGGGATGCTAGGTATGCTTCATATGCACTATCATATCTTTTTTCAATTTCTTCTTTATCAATACCTTCATTATTATATGTATAATTTTCAAAGTTTTTCAATAAATTGTTTCTCTTTATTGATATTAACATTCCATTAATTCCAATTTTTGTTGGTATTAATAATTTTGTTAATGTACTTGTTATTCTATTAAAAAATGTTTTGTCTGTTCCTGTAATTCTAAGGCTTCTTTCTTCCATTATAATCATCCCTTCAAAATACTATTTTTTCATTAGTTCCTATATTTTCTAAAACTTCATATGTAACATAAACATCAACACTATTTTCTTTTTCATAAGTATTAATATTTTTGTTTACAATTCGTTCTTTATTTTCAATTTCTTCATCTAATTCTTTTTGTAATTCTTGTATCCCTAATTCTTTAGCTTCTTCATAATTATAATTTTTTTGTATTTCTTCTTTTTCTTTATATGTTGTTTTTACTAAAGAAATTGGTAAATAAAAATCTGAAAATAGTCTGAACTTTTTTTCTGACTTTATTGTATCATAAATTTTAAATTTTGAAAGCCTTTTCTGAAAATTTATTTCAAATTTATTTAATTTAATTGAATATTTATTTTCACTATCTCCTGTCTCCTGTGTCTCCGTAGTATTGTAAGCAATATTTTTATATTTTGTATGCCATACTTTTGCCTCAATTTCACCTTTTGCATGAACATATCTTGTACCAGTAAACTTTCCTTCCATCCATCCATTAATTAATGTTTCTCCTTCATTTATTGTGTCTCCTACTTTTACATTTGCTGTCCCAGTTTGTGCATTAATTTTAGTAATTACTCCTGCTTTATCAGAAACAATACTACAATATTCATTTTCGTCAACTATATCTGGTTTTTCATCTGCTTTTACTAATTTTACAATTGCATTTGTTCCTTTTAATTCTATTCCAGCCCATGCTATATCTTTTCTTTCTAGTCTTAATTTGTTGATAATTTCTTTTGTATTTATGTTATATTTTAATTTTCCTGTCTTTAGCCCTGCATTTTCAATATCTTCTAAAATATTTTCAAGATTTTTGTTGTCTTCAACTTTTATATCCACATTCCATACAAAATTTGAGGATAATATTGTAAAAAATATAAGTATTATTAATAAAAAGAAGAATATTTTTCTTTTTTTATACTTAAATAATAAAAATGGTAATCCTTTTTTTCTTTTTATTTTTACTTTGCATTTTGTCTTTTTAGCTATTTTACAAATTTGTTTAAATTCTTTTTTTCTAATATTTAATTTCATGCTTATATCTTTTTCTCTTTTTAGATTCCATATAATTATGTTTTCTTTTTTACATATATTAATAAATCTTTCTATATAATAACCTTCTACAACAATATTTAAATATCCTAATATATAACTAAATATAATTTTAATTAACATATAAACTCCTTTAATCTATTGTTCTTTCAATATCTATACTTTCTATCTTTCCTTTTACTTTAATGTCATCATCTGTCATATTTTCTAATGTTAGTCCAAATCCATTAATATTAATTATACCTATATGTGTATTTATTCTTACAAAAAATTCTTCATATTCTAATATACTTTTAAAGTTTTCTATTATTATTTCATCAAATCCTGTTATTATAGCTTTGGGTATATTTGAATATACTTCTTGTGGAAGTTCCAAAATTTTATCAATTTTATTATAATTATTTCTTTTCATAATAATTTCCTTTCAGTTTTATTATTTAAATTCATCTAAACTTTTGAATTCATATCCCATATTTTTACTTTCTTTTATAATACTATCTAATATATTTGTATTTGTTTTTGAGTTTCCATGTAATAACATTATTTCTCCATTATGAAGGTTATTTAGTATTTTTTCTTTTGCTTTTGCTTGGTCTGGCTGTTTGTCTTCATTCCAATCTTCATATGCAAATGACCACATAACATTTTTATATCCCATTGAGTTTGTTAGTTGCAATGTCCTTTCACTAAATTCTCCTTTTGGTGGTCTAATGTATTTCATTTCATAATTGAATTTTTCATACATGGTAGTGTGTAAATCCATTACTTCTTTTCTTATGGTTTCATCATCTAAATCTGGCATTGACTTGTGATTAACAGTATGATTTCCTAATTTCTTAATGTCTAAATTTATTTCAGTTCTTGGAAGCTTTAGCTGACGTAGAACTGAATTATGCAAATGTTACAAATTCTTATGACTTGTCATTTAGAATTTGTTAATTTGTTATCGGTTTCTTAACCGTTTATCATTTTTTTTTATATATTTACTTTTTATTAACATTAATATTATTCTGAAAAGTTAGTTTAATTTTTATGTTTTTTTCCTTATCAAATTCTATTCTCTCAATTAGCTTTTCTAATATCATTTTATTAGGCTTTTCCATTTTTAAGAACTCATTCGTTATTTGTTTTATTTCTTTGAAATCTATTTGGGGTAATTTTTCTTTACTTTCTTTTAATTCTATTTCTAATTTTTTAATCTCTTTTAAAATTTTATTTCTTTCATTTTGTTTCTTTTCATAAATTATCTTAAAATCTTCTACTTGTATTACCTTATTTATTTTATCTTGATAAGTCTCTTCAATTGTTTTCTCTATATTTTTCAAACTATTTTTTAATTCTTGTAATTTTATACTTAGTAAATTACTTTTTGTTTGTGCTTGAATTTCCGCTTCTTGATAAATTTGCTTAATCTCTTTTTCTGATAAACTTATTTTTTCTATCTCTACTTTTATTGTTTGTTGTACTGCTTCTTCAATTAAATTTGCTGATATTTGCTTACAATCACATAATCCACTATAATTATTTCTTTTAGAACAAATAAAATAAGTTGCTCTCCATAAGTTTCCATTTTTTCTTTTTTCTTCTCTACATCTTAAAGTTGCCTTATTTCCACATTCCGCACAATATACTAAACCTTTTAAAGTATGGTCATATTTTCTATCTCTTGTTTTTGTATATCCATTTAACTTCTCTTGTGCCTTATTCCATGTATCAATATCTATAATTGGTTCATGCATATTTTCTAATACAATATGTTCTTCTTTTTTTGTACATCTTACTTTTGCTATTTTATGGCTTACTTTTTGAAACTTTCTTCCAACAACACTTCCGAAGATAAACTTCATTTTTTAAAATCTTTCCTATTTGTGCTCTTAACCATACATACTTTCCATTTGGATTTACACTTTGTTTTTTCATATATGTTGGAATTTTAAGGTATACTGCTGGAGGTTCTATCTCTCTTCTATTTAGTTCATCTGCAATTTTAATTGTTGACATTCCTTTATTTACATACATATCAAATATTTCTTTTATGATTTGTGAGCTATACTCATCTAATATTAAATG
>CANTHA010000038.1 GCA_947653375.1 uncultured Clostridium sp.
AGTAGTTGTAAAAGATGTAAGCCGTTTTGCAAGAAATACAGTTGATTTACTTCAAAGTATAAGAGAATTAAAATCTTACGGAATTGAAGTAGACTTTTTAAACAATGGCGAAATAATGGAAGGTGGCTCTGAATTTATATTAACCATTTTAGGAGCAATGGCACAACAAGAAAGTGCTAATATGTCTAAAAGGGTTAAATTTGGAAAAGATATTACAGCTAAAAAAGGACGAGTTCCTAATATAGTTTTTGGTTATGATAAAATTCCAGATGAAAGATATACTTTAAAAATAAATGAAGAAGAAGCAAAAATCATAAAAGAGATATTTGAAAGCTATGTATATAAAGGAATTGGGACAACAAAAATTGCTTGGGACTTAAATGATAGAGGAATAAGAACGAAAAAAACAAAATCAAAATGGGTACAAACGTCTATTGTACGAATGCTAAAAAATCCAATTTACACAGGAAGAGTAACCAACAAAAAGAGTGAAGTAACAGACTTTATAACAGGAACTAGAAAAGATTTACCAGAAGAAGAATGGATAACAGTAGAAAAGCCAGAAATGAGAATTATATCAGATGAGTTATTTAACAGAGCACAAGATATATTAGCCCAAAGGTCAAATGAATTTAAACTAAATAATAAAAGAGAAAAAACAGAATATGTATTTAGTACACTAATTTATTGCAAACATTGTGGATATTCTTTTAGAAGAATAAGAAGAAAATACACAGAAGACGGTAAAGAATATATAAGATGGGTATGTAGTGGAAGAAACTCAATGGGTGTAAACCATTGTCCTAATACAACTGTAATTGATGAAGAAGAACTTTTAAATGCAATAAAAATATATTTGAAAAGTATTATATCAAACAAAAAGAACTTTATGAAAGCTGTAGAAAAAGAGTTTGAGAAGATTACAAAATTAAGACAAAGTAATGAAAGAAGTGAAGAAAGTCTTTTAAAAGAAATAGAAAAGGTAACTAATAAAAAACAAAAATACATGGAAATGTTCCAAAACGAAGTAATCAATATTGGGGAATTAAAGAAATATACAAACCCATTAAACGAAGATATTGCAAGAATAGAAAGAGAATTAAAACTAATTACATCAGAAATAAAGGAAAAAGATGTATTAGAAAAAGAATTATCAAAAACAATTAGTACAGTAGATGATATTTTAAACAACAAAACAATTACAAATGCCATGTTAAAAACAATTATAGATGTAATTGAAGTTGATAGTGATTCAAATGTAGAAGTAAGACTTAAATTACTAAATGAAATAGGCAGTACACCAGCAGTTATTACTAATTTTAATGACATTAATCCTACCGTTACGAATAGTAACTTCAGTACACAAAGATGTTTCTGAAAGATTAAAAAAAATAAATCCAGGTTTAGCAAAAGAAGTTCGAGTCATTTTAGATGAAAATAAGGCAGAAAGACATATAAGAGGAGGAATGGCAACAAAACTAAAATATAGTCATCTAAAGCAATAAAAAAGAAGTAATTATTTTACTTCTTTTAATTTTTATAATGATGTTTTTCTTTTTTTAGTTTCAATTGGTGGTGGAATTAAGGGACTATAAGAATCACCATCAAATACTTCAACTGTTCTTGTTAATACATCAGTATAACTATATGTTACATTTCTATCATTCTCCTCATATTTAACAACAAAAATATTAGGATATGCTTTTTCTATTGTAGCTTCTTTTTCAAAAGCCTTACTTCTTCCTAAAGAGCCTTTGACAATTATCTTTTGACCTATTTTGTCTATGATATCTGTTTTAAGATTTGATATATCTGTCTTACAAATCATACTATCACCTACTCCCTTAAGATGAGTAGATTATAGCATTTTTGACATAAAAAGTCAAAAAAAGTAACTTTATAAAAAAATGCTAGAAGTCAGTATTTTCAATTGTTTAAGATGTTACAAAGATAAATATTACAATTAGATTACAATTACGTTACAAATATTTCAAAAAGGTAATTTACTAATTATTCTTTAATCATTTTTCCATTAGCACCAACACCACTAACGCCTTTTTTTCCATCACGTAATTCTAGTGATATATCATCTATTGTTACATATTTATATTTTTCTGTAAAAGCAATTTTTTCTGCTACTATTAGTGGATCTAGAAAATCTATTAAAATTCTTGCTGGAGAAGATGCAAAATTTGCACCTGCCGATATAATAGCCTCAAAATAACTTTGACATGCACCTGCAAATATAACTAAATTCTTATTATTTTCTTTGTCATATTTTCTAGCTTCTTTAACCGTATTTATAAAATGTCTAGAGTTCCTATAATTATAAATATCATTGTATCTAGTTCCTCTTTTAATCATGCCATCATGCCCAGTAATGACTAATATATCAGGATTATAAGCTTGTAACAATCCATAAACAACTCGTGGTTGCTTATATTCAGGTATATTTTTTACAACTGCATTCAAGCCAAGTCTTCTATAATATCTGTATGATTTTTCAGTATATTTTCTATCTCCATCTAAATGTAGGATTTTTCCTGTTATAATTTTTTCTTGAGACCTCTTATTTTTTGTTAATAATCCGATTTTATAATTTTTGTCTTCTTTAGATAATTTAATTTGGTTAATTCTTTTTTCTAATTTTTCATTAAGCATATTTAAATTATTTTCTATAACCTTTTTTTCTATTAATTCTAAGTCTTCAATATTACTATCAGCCTCAACTCTTTCTACGAGACCTCTTAAAATTGCAATTTTACCATTTTTAGTATTTATAATATCTTTTACTATAAAAATAACATCTTTATTATAAGTTTTTCTTCCAACAATATCGCCTTTTTTTATAGTATTCATTACATCACCTCACAATTTGGCTAATATATATTATGATAAATTTCGACAGATTGTGAGCAGATAAAATAAAACAGTATACTAATTTATAAAATTAATATAAAAAATAAAAGTTTTAAAATATATGATTTTAGTAAAATATGCATAAATCATATTGGACATCATATAAATGTATAAAGAAAAATTAAGGAGGTAAAAGTAATGGTGATAGATACCGTAAAAGAAAATTTATGTATTAATAAACGAATTTCAACTAAAAAAGAAATATTCCAAGTAGAAGGTGATATGATTGTACCAGATTCAAAACCTGACATTTTAAATACAATTTGTACAAGTGGGGTAGTTTGTATTTATAAAAAAGAAATAATGACAGATAAAATAAGAATAGATGGAAATATAAATACTTATATTATGTACTTGGCAGATAGTAGTGAAGACAAAGTAAGAGGAATAAATACAGATTTAGATTTTTCTGAGTTTATACAAGTTCCGAATTGTCAAGAAGGGATGACTTGTAAACTAGAAGTTAATTTAAAATCTATAGAAAGTAAAATTATAAATGGAAGAAAAATAAATATAAAAGCAACAGTAGAAGCAAAAGTTAGTGTGTTTTCAAATGAAGAAGTTGAAATTATAAATGATTTGACAAATGCAGAAGAAATAAAGATGTTAAAAGAAGATTTAAAAGTTAACTCTTTAGTAGGAACAGGTGAAACAAAAATATATGCAAAAGATAATATTGCAATAAATAATATAGATAATTTGGCTGAGATACTAAAAAGCAATATTTGCATATGTGATAAAGATGTAAAAGTAAGTTATAATAAGATATTAGTTAAAGCAGAAGCAGAAGTAAATATAATGTATTTAACAGAAGATAACAGAATAAATTGTGTAAATGCCAAGATACCAGTTGTAGGGTTTATAGATATTCAAAATGTAAATGATGATAGTATTTGTGATGTCAATTATGAAATAAAAAATATTCTATTAAAACCAAATCCTTCTGAAGAACATTCAGTGTATGTGGAAATAGAAGTAGGAGTTGTAGCAACTGTATATGAGGAAAAGCAAATTAATTTAATTCAAGATTTATATAGCCCATGTGAAAATTTAGATTGCAATAAAAAGAAAATAACAACTATAACTGATAAAAAGAGTAGTCAAGAAATAAAACAAATTAGAGAGAAATTAACATTAGAAGGAATGGAAAATAAGAGTATAATTGATGTAGATGTCATACCAATTATTGAAAATGAAAATAAACTAAATTCGAGAATAATATATGAAGGAGAATTACAACTTATGTTTGTAGTTTCAGATAATGAAATGCAAATAGATACTAAATCAGCAAAAATACCATTTGAATATGCAGTAGAAAATTTGGATAATGGAGAACAAATGAATACAGACATGGAAATGGAGATACTAAATAAAGATTTTATATTACAAGATGGAGGAATTGTATCAAGTAATATTGATATAAAAATGAATATGAATTCTTATCGTGATACAGATTTAAATATTATGGATGAAATTCAAACAAATGGTGAAAGAGAGGCACAGGATTATAGCATAGTAATGTATATAGTTAAAAAAGATGATACATTGTGGAAAATAGCAAAAACATTTGGAAGTACAATTGAAGATATAGTAAGAACAAATGGAATAGAAGATGAAAATAAAATAGATGTAGGTCAGAAATTATTTATACCAAGATATGTAAGAAAAACAAACAAGCAAAATCCTGTTGTAGTTAATTATGCATAAAATTTATTCAAGACCACGAATTAAAATTCCTAAAATAATAGTTCACACTAAAAATAGATTTGATAATAAGAAGTCTAAAGTAATGGCAAAAGCAATAATAGTTTTAATTATTGCTTTTACTACTTTAAAATTAGTTTTAAATTCAGTTTTACCAATTTTTGATACATTATGTGAAAATAAAGCAAAGTCAATAGCTACAACTGTTTCAAATGAACAAGCAACTAATGTAATGAGGCAATATAAATATGAAGATTTATTTTCAGTTGACAAAGATGTAAATGGAAATATAACTATGATTAAGTCTAATATAATTCCAATTAATGAAATTATATCTGATATAGGAAATAGAATACAAAAAGATTTAGATAATAAAGGAAGGGACAATATTAAAATTGCATTAGGAAGTTTTAGTGGTTTTAAATTATTAGCTGGAAGAGGTCCAGGTATAAGAATTCAGATATCTTCAACAGGGAATGTAGAAACAGATTTAAGAAGTGAGTTTGTATCACAAGGGATAAATCAAACTCTTCATAGAGTGTATTTGCAAGTAAAGTGTGATGTTAATATATTGACTCCATTTGATAATATTGAAAGAGATATTACAAATCAGGTTTTATTAGTTGAAAATGTTATTGTAGGCAATATTCCAAATACTTATTATAATTTAGAAGGACTTAATGGTAATAGTGATGCTTTAGAAGTGATAGAGTAAATAGGATTTTGAAAAATTGTTTGACAAAATAAAAAAAATGTTATTATAAATGTAGCTTAAGCGAATGTATCGTTGGTCGTAACGAAACATATAAAGTAACTGGTATGTGTACTGCAATTGCACATACTGTTTTTTTATTTAAAATAAAAGAAACCCTTTGTTCTCTAACAACATAGGGTTTCTGTAAGACTTTTCCGTTCCAATTGAAAAGTGTTTGTAATTATCTTTTTGAGAACTGAGGTGCTTTCCTAGATTTCTTAAGACCATATTTCTTTCTTTCTTTCATACGTGGATCTCTTGTTAAAAATCCGTTTGATTTTAAAATAGGTCTAAATTCTGAATTTGCCTCATTTAAAGCTCTTGCAATACCATGTCTGATTGCTCCAGCTTGACCTGTAAATCCTCCACCTTTTACAGTACAAATTACATCATATTTAGATGTTGTATCTGTAGCAGTAAGTGGTTGTCTTACTATAACTTTTAAAGTTTCAGGTCCAAAAAATTCATTAATATCTTTCTTATTAATTGTTATATTTCCTTTACCTTCTACTAATCTAACTCTAGCAATGGCATTTTTTCTTCTACCTGTACCATAAAAAACTATCTTTTCTTTTTTAGCCATATTATTTTACCTCCCATATTTCTGGTTTTTGTGCTTGATTTTCATGTTCACTACCTGCATATACTCTTAATTTTTTAGCCATTTGTCTACCCAATGATGTATGAGGTAACATTCCTTTTACAGCTAATGTCATAGCCTTTTCTGGATTTTTTTCAAGCATTACTTTTGCTGGAACTTCTTTCATTCCTCCAATATAACCTGAATGATGTCTGTATATTTTTTGATTTAATTTGTTTCCTGTTAATATAACATCTTTACAATTTAATATAATTACATGATCACCCATATCAATATTAGGTGTGTAAGTTGGTTTGTGTTTTCCTCTTAATAATTTAGCAGCTTCTGTTGCAACTCTACCAAGTGGTTTGTTTGCTGCATCAATTATGTACCATTTACTTTCAATTTCGCCTTTTTTAGCACTATATGTTGTATTATTCATGGTAATAATTACCCTCCTATTTCTTATTTATTTTTATATATGAACTTTAAATTTAAAACCACCGGGGAGAAGTTCTAAATTTAAAACATATTTTAACATAACTGCTAACTTATTTTATTATAAAAAGGTATATTTGTCAATAGTTCAGGGAATATTTTTTAATTCAAGTTTGTTTTTTAAAAAATGATTAGTTTATACAAAAGTTATAATATCTATTAAAAACATAATTTGCTGGTCAGACTAATCATATAAGTTAGTTTAATAAATTTCAAATATAGAAGAGTTAATCTAGGTTATTACGCATTAGTGTTTTTATTATATATTATAACTTTTAAATTAAAATAAAAAAGTTGAAACTTGAAGAAAATATTTATTGTTGATTTTATAGAATGTATGATATAATAATTATGATAAATTAGGAGGAACAAAATGAAAATAGTAAGACCTTTTGTAAAATGGGCTGGTGGAAAAAATAGTCTTATATTACAATTAACTAATTTTTTTCCATTCGAATTAAAAGATGGAATTATAAATAAATATGTTGAACCATTTGTTGGTGGTGGAGCGGTTTTAATAAATATATTGCAAAAATATGATATAAAAGAAGCATATGCATTTGATATAAATATTGATTTAATAAATTGTTATAATGTTATAAAAGAAAATGTTGATGAACTCATTAAAGAATTAGAAATAAAGGAAAAAGAATTTATAAAATTAGGAAGTGAAGATAGACAATCATATTTTTATAATATCAGAAAAGAATATAATTCTTATAAAATTAAAGAAAACGAATTGAACATAAAAAGAGCAGGAGAATTTATATTTTTAAATAGGACTTGTTTCAATGGGTTATATAGAGTAAATAAAAATGGAGAATTTAATGTGCCTTGTGGCAAATATAAAAATCCAACAATATGTGATTCAAATAATTTGAGAAATTTATCATATTTAATTAGGAATGTAGTATTTCAATATGGTGATTATAAGAAAAGCGAAAAATATGTTGATAGTAACACATTTGTATATTTTGATCCACCATATAGACCATTATCAATAACATCAGGATTTACATCTTATACAAAAGAAGATTTTAATGATGAAAATCAAAAGGAACTAGCTAATTATTTTAGAAAGTTAGATGCAAGAAATGCAAAATTAATGCTATCTAATTCTAATCCAAGAAACACTAATAAAGATGATAGCTTTTTTGAAGATATATACAAAGGATTTAATATAAATGAAATCTCTGCTAAAAGAATGATAAATGCAAAAGCAAAAGGTAGAGGAGAAATTTCAGAATTACTTATTACAAATTATGAGGAGATGAATGAATGTATCATGGAAAATTCTACTTTGAAGAAAGTAGCTTTAAGCTAATTGATAACGATACTTTTGATGCATTAAAGGAATTAGAAGAAAAAAGTTTTGATATGATATTTGCAGATCCACCATATTTTTTATCTAATGATGGAATAACTTGTAGTGGTGGAAAAATGGTAAGTGTAAATAAAGGGGAATGGGATAGTCATTTAAATATAAGGGATAAACATAAATTTAATAAAGATTGGATTCAAGAATGTTATAGAGTTCTAAAAGATGATGGAACAATTTGGATAAGTCGGGACTCTCCACAATATATATTCAATAGGAATGGCACTAGAAGAGGAAGGATTTAAAATAATAAATAATATTACTTGGCAGAAAACAAATCCACCCCCAAACTTAGCTTGTAAAACATTCACACATTCAACTGAAACAATTTTATGGGCTAGGAAAAACTTACCAAAAATAAAATATAAGTTTAATTATGATCTAATGAAAGAATTAAACAATAATAAACAAATGAAAGACGTTTGGACAACTTCGCTTACAAAACCATCAGAAAAGAAACAAGGAAAACATCCAACACAGAAGCCGTTAGAAATTTTAGAAAGAATAATTTTAGCATCTACAAAAGAAAATGATTTAATTTTAGATCCGTTTTGTGGTAGTAGCACAACAGGAATTGCAGCGAACATATTAAATAGAAGATACATAGGAATTGATAATTCAAAAGAATATTTAGATTTATCTATAAGAAGATATAAAGAAATAAAGGAGTAGATGACATGAAAAGAGATTTTGCACAGTGGTTAGTAACTTTTACAGATAGCATAGCTAATTATAAGTATTATATAAATTTTGAAACTATATACAAAAATGCAGAAATATATAAAGTAGAATTAAATATGATGAATTCACTAATAGGAAGTGAAAAAATAGAAAAAGACTTTGAAGATTTAGTGCAAAAATATCCAGAAGTTTTAAAATGTATTCCAACTTTATTAGCAGTAAGACAGTCAGAAATAATTGTTTTAGATGATGATGGTAATAAATTCGAATATAATTTTAAGAATATGAATTACGATACTAAACAATATAAAGTATTTATGAGAGAAACAGGATTGTTTAATCTATTAGAAAAACATCTAGTGAATAATTTATATGATTATGTTTTAGGTGTTGAATGTGGCTTAAATTCAAATTCTAGAAAAAATCGTGGTGGTCATTTGATGGAGGATTTGGTAGAAAAATTCATACAAAAAGCAGGATTCAAGAAAAATGAAACATATTTTAAAGAAATGTACTTACAAGATATTGAGAAGAAATGGAAATTAGATATGTCATTTATCAGTAATAAAAATCAAGCTACTAAAAGATTTGATTTTGTTATAAAAACAGATAAATGTATTTATGGAATTGAAACTAATTTTTATGCTTCAGTAGGTTCTAAATTAAACGAAACTGCAAGAAGTTATAAAATGATTGCGGAAGAAGCTGATAAAGTAGAAGGATTTCAATTTGTTTGGTTTACAGATGGAATGGGATGGTATCTAGCTAGAAATAATCTAAAAGAAACATTTGATAATATGGAACACATATACAATATTGCTGATATGAAAAATGGAATTATTAATAAGATATTTAGATAATAAAATAAATTTAATATATTAAGCTTTCTCACTAAAAAATATAGGAGTAGTTGAGCAGTAAAAGGAATTGAAATTGTAATGTAAAAATTTAATTCAAGTTTTGATTTTTAAAAATGATTAGTTTTTTTAAAAGTTATAATATCTATTAAAAACTTGACAACTTTTTTTTTTTTGTATATACTTGTCATGTTAAAACACAATACATATATTATTAAGTAAGGAGTAATATAAAAATGAAAAGTATTAAAAATATAAAAAGCATTCTTGTTCTAGCAATATTAAGTGTAATCAGCTTGTTTTTTATAAATATGAGTTTAGCTGCAAACACTGGAACAGTAAATGTTGAAACAGCAAATCTCAGAGATACAACAGAAGAAAATAGTAAAATATTAGAACAACTTTCATTAAATGAAAAAGTTGAAATTTTAGAAAATTCAGGAAATTGGTATAAAGTAAAAGCAAAAGGAATTACAGGATATATAAGAAAAGATTTAATAACTGTAGAAAATAATAAGGTTGAAACTGCAACAACATCAACAGAAGCAGTAAATAATGAGCAAGTACAACAACAGAATGAAATTTCAACAGAACAAATAGAAATAGAGTTAGGGAAACAATCAATAGCAGAAGATACAAAACTAAAAATAGTTCCAGTTATTCAAGCGACTGATATAATAGAAGTAAAAAAAGGTCAAGAAGTAACTGTAATTGAAATTCTTAATGATTGGGTATATGTTCAACTAGATACTACAAAAGGTTGGGGTAGAAAAGATAAAATTGCAAAACCACAAAAAGAAGAAGAAAAACAACCAGAAAATGCAGAAATACCTCAACAGAGTCCAGAAGAGAAAATAAATACAAAAACATTATATGTTAATTCAGAAAGTGTAAATGTTAGAAAAGAAGCAAACTCAAGTGCTGAAATAATTGCTACGGCAACAATGAATACAGCTGTAGAAGTTATATCAGAAGAAAATGGTTGGAGTAGGGTAAAAGTAAATGGAAAAGAAGGGTATATATCTTCATCACTTTTATCTTCACAAAAACAAGAAACATCAAGAGCTAATGTATCAAGAAAAGAAGCAGAAACACAAAGCACAACAAAACAAGAAACGACATCAAACGATGGTTCATCAGTAGTTTCAACAGCTATGAAATATATTGGTTCAAAATATGTATATGGGGGAACAACACCAAGTGGATTTGATTGTTCAGGATTTACATCATATGTATATAAACAATATGGAGTATCATTAAGCAGAACAGCTGCAGGACAATATAGTAATGGAACATCAGTAAACAGAAGTGATTTACAAGTAGGAGATTTAGTAATGTTTGGCAAATCAGGAATAAATCATGTAGGTATATATATTGGTGGAGGAAAAATGGTTCATGCAGCAAATTCATCAAGAGGTGTAACAACAGATACAATAAATTCAGGATATTATAATAGTAGTTATGTAGGGGCAAGAAGAGTTTTTTAAGCAATTAAAAAGAGGTGATATATGAAAAGACCAATTTTAGTTGCAGTAATAGGATATATAACAGGTATATTAATGGGGCTATACTTTAAATTAAGTATAGTTCCATTTTATATTTTATTAATTCCAACATTTTTTATCATTAAAATTAATTATAGAGACAAAAAAGTAAAAAATAAATTACATATATTAAGTATAAAAAGATATATTAGATATCTAAAATTATTTATTTCAAAAGAAGTTATAGTCATATTCATAATAAGTTCTATCATTTCAAATATCAATGTTTTATATAAAAATAATAAATATGAGTCTTTGTATAAAAATAAAGAAAATATTAATTTAGTAGCAGTGGTTATAAGTGAAAAACAAGAAAAAGAGTATAAAGACATTTATAAAATAAAAATTATTAATCCAGATAAATATAAAAATACAAATTTATATTTAAAAATCAATAAAAAATCAAATATTAATTTGAAGTATGGAAATAAAATTAAATTAGAAGGTGAATTTGAAGAATTTTCAGAGCAACGAAATACAGGGGGGGTTAATCAAAAAGAATATGGAAAGATAATAAATGTATATGGCAATATTACTGCAAATTCAATAACAATATTAAATGAAAATAGTGATAAAGGTTTTTCGAAAATAGTAAATAAGTTAAAGGTGAAAATAAAGAAAAATCTGTACAAAATTATGGATAAAGAATTAGCAAGTGTAGCTGAAGGAATTCTATTAGGGGATACATCTAATATGGACGAATCTTTAAAAGAAGATTTTAGAATAAGTAGTATGTCCCATATTTTAGCAGTATCAGGAATGCATATTTCGTATATCATTATAGGAATAAATTTGATTTTTGAAAAATTTTTAGGAAAATCAAAAACAAGGTATTTTATTTTTATAATGTTAATTCTTTACATGTTTTTAACTAATTTTACTCCGTCTGTTGTACGTGCATCAATAATGAGTATATTGATGATTTTAAGTTATAATTTACATATGAAAAATGATATATGGAATTCACTATGTATATCTCTTATTTTAATTCTTGTATATAATCCTTTTTTAATTTTACATACAGGATTACAATTATCATATCTGGGAACAATGGGAATTTTAATTTTATATCCAAATACTAAATTATTTATCACAAATTTGCTAAAATTTTTAAGAAAAAATCCAATCTTTTATAAAAAAATAGAAAAAATTGTAGATAAAATAGTAGATTTAATATCTATAACTATTTCTGCTCAAATGTTTATATTACCAATTTTATTTATGAAATTTAACACATTTGGCTTATATTTTTTAATTTCTAATCTACTTTCAAGTCTTATAATAGCTC
>CANTHA010000039.1 GCA_947653375.1 uncultured Clostridium sp.
CCATACTAAATCATTTATTATATCTGCTTGTCCAATAGTAATAGCTTCAAATGGATAATATTTTCCATTTTCATCATCTAATTGTGCATATAAAAAGTAATATGCTTTATCTTGTAATAAATTCAAATCTATTAGTGCTGTATCAGAACTATATCCCCTATCGTAAGTATTAACAGTTTTTGTACTTGTTAGTTTATTATTGTATATACTATTAGCTGTTTTAGAATATTCTAGTAATTTTTGAAAAGCATCATTTTCACTATTTTTGAATTTATTTAAAATAGAAATATCTTCTATTTTACCAATTTTTATATTTATTTTTCTTTGAGTATTGTATGTATCCCAAGGCATATTAAATAATATATTAACACGATTATTTGCTAAGTAAGTAGTATGAAATGCATCAGAATTTTTTGGGTATTCAGGTCTGTCAAGTTTTTTACCTTCAATAATATAATTGTATTTAAAATCTTTGTTAGATTCTAATACCCATAAATATAAATCTTGATTTAATTCAAGATATTGAGCTATACTATCAGTATAAAATAATGATGTCGATGCCTGAATGTGCATATAGGAAAATGTATCAGTAATATCATCAATACTAATATTTTCAAAATTAGTAATAGGTTTAGTGTTTTGATTAGTTATACAATAAAAATATTCATGATCATTATTTATATTAATGTTGGAAATATAAATATTAGGAAAAAGATAGAAATAATCTTTTATTTCAACTGTAGCATTAGAACAATCTGTCCAAGTTAAATCAGAATTTCCTTCTTCTGCATGTACAAAAGATTGTATAGATAATAAGCATATTAAAATTATAAATATTGTAATTATTTTATTTTTCATAAGTATTTCTCCTATCTCATATAATATGTTTATATAATATTAATTTTATAAACATATTCTTTCTTATTTTATATGAATAATTTTATCATAATAAAATATAAAGTCAATATTTTTATTGTAATTTTTATATCATATATATTTGGAGCAATATATAGTAAAAAGTTTAGGCAAATATTTATAGAATGGACAAAAGAAATAGTAAAAATGAACACAAGAAAAATAATAAAAAAGATGGTTAGTAATGTAGTTATTATGTTTTCAAAGCAAAATAAAATTAAAAAGCATTTTTGGAACAAAAAAATACCATTGTAAAGAAAATTAACAAGATATTAATGCAAAAACCACCTATACATAGGTGGTTTTGCATTAATTTAATTATTACCTATAGTTATATAAATTTGGAGATATTTACAATGTCCATTAGGCATTTTCTGTTCTACCAAATAACTATAATTGGATCCGGATCCGAATTCGCTACCAAGTTCTTCAAAAGTGTAGACAGCAAGTTTACCTTCTGTTCTGTACACTTTTATTTTTTCAGGTTCTTTGTATACATCAGAAATAATTTTTATATCAAAATCATTTCCAGATGTATTATAGAAGACAAAATCCACATATCCTCTTTGCAAAGATATAGGATTGCTAATTGCTTCTACTTTGGTATCGTAAAACTTCACCGGTTTAATAGGCGAAACTGTACAATACTCATCTAATGAGACAACTGACAAATAACATTCAGAAGGCTCTACGTTAGCTACTTTTAGATCTTCTCTTGTATACAAATACAAAAAATAGGAATCTTTATTGTATTTTATCTCGAGAATGTACTCGGATTGAGAAAGATCACTTCCTAAATTGCGTAAAGTAAAAATTTCATTTTCAGGTTTTAATTTTTTAATTTTTCCATATTTTTCATAAAAAATTTTTACTTTTTTATCCGACATAATACTTAAATTGTATTCAGCCGGAGCGTGTAAAGGATTTTTTTGTGCTTCTGCCAATGAAGGATAAGCATTTATAGAATGCCAGTCTTTTATGACTCCGCCTTCATCAGCTGTTGTGTACTTACAAGCTAAAGGAAGTAAGTTTTCTGTAGCTACTGTTGCGTTTTTGGAAGCATTTTCTGTTCCAGGATTTTCTGTAGCTACTGCTGTGCTGTTAGAAACATTTTTCGGTTTCTTCTTTTCATTAGTAACTGTTTTGTTTTCTGTCCCCCGATTTTCTGTAGTTACTGTTGTGCTACTAGGCTCAAAAGCTCCTAATACAGATAAAAAAAATGCTATTCCAAGAACTAATAACAAATAAAATGTAAAAATGTCTTTCATAATGTTTCCCTCCTATGGTAAATAATTTGTTTTAGTTAGTCTATATGTAGACTATATTTGTACTACTTTACATAAGTATATTGTAACATATTTTTAACAAAAAATCAAAAAAATTCGTTTATACAAAAGTTATAATATATGTTAAAGTTAATTTACACCAAAAAGAATAAATAGTATAATAAAATTCATAAAGGTATATTATATAAAAAAGGCTTCAAGCTCAAAGATTTACATCCTATGTATGCTTTTGATGGAAGCAAGAAAGGAATAGAATTATTATGAAAGCATTAATAACAGGTGCATCTTCTGGAATAGGAAAAGATATTGCAAGAACATTAAGTAAAAAAGGATATGATTTAGTATTAGTTGCAAGAGATGAAGAAAAGTTAAACAAAGTAAAAAATGAATTAGAAAAAAACAATATTAAAGTAGAAATAATAGTAGCAGATTTATCAGTAAAAGAAAACTGTATAGAATTACACAAAAATGTATCAGATATAGATTTATTAGTAAATAATGCAGGATTTGGAGATTGTGGTAATTTTACAAAAACAAGTTTAAATAAAGAATTAAATATGATAGACACAAATATAACAGCATATCATATTTTAACAAAATTGTACTTAATAGATATGAAAGAAAAAAATAGTGGAAAAATACTAAATGTAGCATCAATTGCAGGTTTTATGCCAGGTCCACTAATGTCAACATATTATGCTACAAAATCTTATATAGTTAGATTATCAGAAGGAATTAGAGAAGAACTTAAAAAGGAAAAATCTAATGTACAAATTAGTATTTTATGTCCAGGGCCTGTAAGCACAAATTTTAATAAAGTAGCAAATGTAAAATTTAAAATGAGAGAAGCAGATAGTCAAAAAGTAGCAGATTATGCAATAAAAAAACTACACAAAGGAAAGTTTTATATTATTCCAGGAATTGATGTGAAATTTGCGAAAATTGGTGCAAAACTGTGCCCAGAATTACTTACAGGTAAAATAACTTATATGATTCAAAAGAGAAAGCTTAAAAAATAATAATTTAAGTTTTGGCATTTTAAAAATTATTAATTATAGAAAAAATGAATTTTTAAGATAAGAACACTTGACATATACGAACAAATATTCTAAAATATATTTGGTGATATTATGGAAAAGCAAATATTACATGTAGATGTAAATAATGCATTTTTAAGTTGGACTGCTGTAGAAATGTTGAAAAAAGGAAGTAAAATAGATATAAGAGAAATACCAGCAATAATTGGTGGAGATGAGACAAAAAGGGCTGGAATTGTTTTAGCAAAAAGTATGAAGGCAAAAGAATGTGGAATATCAACTGCAGAAACAATATATCAAGCTAAATTAAAATGCCCAAATTTACAAATATTTCAATCAGACTTTAAAATATATAGAAAGTATTCAGATGCATTATATAATTTATTATTAGAATATACAGACAAAATTGAAAGATTTAGTATTGATGAATGCTTTTTAGACATGACAGAATATTTAATGAAAGATACATTATTAAATAAGGCTTTAGAAATAAGTAAAAGAGTAAAAGAAGAATTAGGTTTTACAGTTAATATTGGGGTAGCAAACAACAAATTATTAGCAAAGATGGCATCTGATTTTACTAAACCAGATAAAGTGCATACATTATATAAGGAAGAAATAAAGAAAAAAATGTGGCCATTACCAACATCTGAACTATTTATGTTAGGAAAAAAAACAGTACCAAAATTATATAATATGCAAATAAAAACAATAGGAGATTTAGCAAAAACAGATGTAAATATATTAAATAAAAAGTTTGGAAAACATGGAACACAAATGTGGGAATTTGCAAATGGTATAGATAAATCAGAAGTAAAATACAAAAAGGAAAATCCAAAATGTATAGGAAATTCTATAACATTACCACAAAATATTTCAGAAATAGAAAAACTTGAAGAAATATTATTAGCTTTAGTTGAGCAAGTAGCATATAGATTAAGGAAATATAATCTAGTTGCAAATACTGTAGGATTGCAATTAAGAACTAAAAATTTTGAGAATAGCTCACATCAAGGAAAATTAATAAATTCCACATCATCAACAAAAGAGATATACTCAAAAGCAAAAGAACTGTTAAAACAAATGTATAATAGTAAAACACCAGTAAGATTAATAGGTGTAAGAGTAGATAATTTAATAGGAAAAGAACAACTTCAATTATCTTTTTTTAATAATAATGAAGATGAAAAACAAAATAAATTAGATAAAACAATAGATGAATTAAAAAATAAGTATGGATATAATACAATAACAAGAGCGGGAAAAATGGGAATTAAAAATTTATTGAAATTAAAAGATATTGATTAGTAATTATTCAAAATTAGTACATTCTAGTTAAATAAAATATAAAAAAAGATTGAATAATAACGAAAAAAATAAAAAAACATAAGTTAATGTAAAAATATAATAATAAAAATCGAAATGTGCGATGAAAAGTTCTTGAAACCTCCTTTAATTAATAGTATTATAGAAAAGCATAATACAAAGGAGGCTGTTTAAAGGTGAAAATTTTTTATGACAGTACCTTTATCAATAAAGAAAAATTACTAGAAGCAGGAATTAATCATAAAATAAAATTAGAATATTATAAAATAACAAATGAAGATTATGAAAAAGGTAAAAAAGAAAAGTTTGGAATTAGTATAATAAAAAAAGAATATACTAGCAATAAGGTAGAAACAGAAGAAAAAAGTATTAAATACTTATATAATGAAGAAAATAAAATAAATGAGATATTAAAAATTTTAAGAGAACACGAAGTAACTCCAATAGGTATGAAAGATATTGTTTTAGAATTTTGCATATTAGAAACATTAGAAAAAACTTGCAAATTATAAAATTTTATTCTACAATACTATCATAAACAAAAAGGATATTATTATAAATTTGATAATATCCTAATTAAGGAGGATTTTATGGCTGATAGATTAATAATAGTAGAATCACCTGCAAAAGCAAATACTATAAAAAAATTTTTAGGAGGCAGTACAAAAGTAGTAGCTTCTATGGGACATATAAGAGATTTACCAAAATCAAAATTAGGTGTTGATGTAGAAAATGATTTTGAGCCACAATATATAAATATAAGAGGAAAAGGGGACTTAATAAAAGCATTAAAAAAAGATGCTAAAAAAGCAAAAAAAATATTTATAGCAACTGACCCTGACCGTGAAGGAGAAGCAATAGCATGGCATTTAGCAAAGATTCTTGAAGAAGATAAATCAAAAATAACAAGAGTTACTTTTAATGAAATAACAAAAACAGCTGTACAAAAAGCTATAAAAGAGCCACGTAATATAGATTATAATTTAGTAGATGCACAACAAGCTAGAAGAGTATTAGACAGAATAGTGGGATATAAAATAAGTCCTGTATTATGGAAAAAAGTTAAAAGGGGATTATCTGCAGGACGTGTTCAATCAGTAGCAGTTAAACTAATTGCGGATCGAGAGGAAGAGATAGAGAAGTTTATTCCAGAAGAATATTGGAATATATATGCATATTTAAAGGATAAAGACAGTAAAAAAGAATTTGAAGCGAGATTTTATGGAAAAGAAGGAAAAAAACAAGAAATTCATTCTAAAGAAGAAATTGATAAAATATTAAAAGATTTAAAAAAGGCAAAATATATAGTAGATGAAATAAAAAAAGGACAAAAGAAAAGAAATCCGGCACCTCCTTTTACAACAAGTACAATGCAACAAGAAGCATCTAGAAAATTAGGATTTACTTTAAAGAAAACAATGTCTGTTGCACAAACTTTATATGAAGGAATTAAAATACCAGAAAGAGGAACTGTTGGTTTAATTACATACATGAGAACTGATTCAACTAGAATTTCAGAAGAGGCAAGGAATTCAGCAAAAGAGGAAATAATATCTACATATGGAAAAGAATATTATGAAAATAGATTTTATAAAACAAAAAAAGATTCACAAGATGCTCATGAAGCTATAAGACCAACATATATAAGTTTAAACCCAGAAGAAATAAAGGAATCATTAACAAGAGATCAATATAAATTATATAAATTAATTTATAATAGATTTATGGCAAGTCAAATGGCAACAGCAGTTTATGATACAGTATCTATAAATATAAAGGCAAATGATTATATTTTTAAAGCTAATGGTCAAAATATTAGGTTTAAAGGATTTATGACTTTATATGTAGAAGGTACAGATTCTCAAGAAAAAGAAGAAGACAAAATGTTACCAGACTTAAAAGAAAAACAAGAATTAATGTTAAATAAAATTGATCCAAAACAGAGTTTTACTGAACCACCTGCAAGATATACAGAAGCAAGTTTAGTAAAAGCTTTGGAAGAAAAGGGTATAGGAAGACCAAGTACATATTCACCTACTATTACAACAATTCTTGAACGTAGATATATAGAAAAAGATAAAAAGCAACTAATGCCTACAGAACTAGGAAAAATAGTAAATAAGTTATTAATAGAAAATTTTACAGATATAATAAATGTAGAATTTACAGCAAAAATTGAAGATCAATTTGATAATATTGCAGAAGGAAAAGATGAATGGAAAAAGATGATTAGAGAGTTTTATGGTCCATTTGAAAAAGTGCTTAAAAAAGTTGAAAAAGAATTAGAACATGTTGAGTTAGTTGAAGAAGTATCTGATGTACAATGTGAAAAATGTGGAAGAATGATGGTATATAAATATGGTAGATATGGAAAGTTTTTAGCATGTCCTCGGATATCCAGAATGTAAAAATGCTAAACCAATTATTCAAACAATAGATGTACCATGTCCAAAATGTGGTTCATTAGTACAAATTAGAAAAACTAAAAAGAAAAGGAACTATTATATATGTGAAAATAATCCAGAATCTTGTGATTATATTTCATGGAATAAACCTAAAATTGGGGAAAAATGGGAACCAAATAAAGAAACTGAAGAGTTGAAAAAAACTAAAAGAGGTTAGATTGTTAAAATAATATAGGAGAGCTCAATTCAATAAATGGGCTCTCCTATAATTTTAATTCTTATTATTTAATTCTTCTAATAATATATTTTCAATCCTATCTACATCTGGAAAAATTAGGTTTATTCCGTTTTGATTTTAATTTAAAAATTTTGTTTACTTTATTTTTTGTTCTTGTAATTTTTTATATTTTTCTACCCTAGAACTCATGGGAATAAACCATAAAATTTTACTATTAGTATTTTTTATACATAAATATGTAGGTCTTGTATTTCCATTTTCATGATTTTTCATAAGTTTTTCATCGTTTGCAAATTCAAAATATTCATCTTTTATATGATATACATATCCTGTTTCTAAAAACATATACTTGTCCTTTCTAAAATTAAAGCCCTCTATAACTTAATATAGAAGGCTAAATATTTTCAAAATAGATAATTTATTACTCGCACCACCATAAAGCGAGAAACATTTTCTTTCTGTATTTATTATACAATGTATAAAAAGCAATTGTCAAGTCGTTTTGTACAATAAATATAGTATATTTTATGCAATATTATATAATTTATGCGTTAATTTTTTTATTTCCTATTTGGTAATATTATCCATAAAAATAGATTTCTTATTTTTAATTAAATTATATGAATAAAATAGTACAAGCCACATATAGATTAATAAGTAATATACAAAGGAGAGATTTAATATGTGGGAAAATTTAAGAAAAGAAGAAGTTATTAAATTATTAGAAACTAATAAAAAAGAAGGAATAACTAAAGAAGAAGTAAAGAAGAGAAAAGAAAAATATGGTAGCAATAAATTAGAAGACAAGCCTAATGAGACACTAATTATGAAATTCATTAAGCAATTTAATGATTTCATGATTATAATTTTAATATTAGCATCATTAATTTCAGCTATTATTTCAACAGTACAGGGAGAAAATGATTATATAGATTCTATTATAATTATTGAAATTGTAGTTTTAAATGCAATTATGGGAGTTATTCAAGAAGCAAAAGCTGAAAAATCAATAGAAGCATTAAAACAAATGACTCCTCCAAAAGCAAAAGTAATAAGAGAAGGAAAAACACATGAAATAAATGCTCAAGATTTAGTACCAGGTGATTTAATAATTTTAGAAGCAGGAAATTATGTACCAGCTGATTGTAGATTAATTGAAACTTTTAATTTAAAAATAGAAGAATCTAGCCTTACAGGAGAAACTATACCTATACAAAAAGATGCAGAAATGATTTGTAAAAAAGGAATACCATTAGGAGATAGACTAAATGTTGCATTTATGACAAGTATTGTTGTAAATGGACATGCAAAAGCAATAGTAACAGATATTGGCATGAAAACAAAAGTTGGAAATATTGCAAATATGATAATACAAGATGAAGCACCTGAAACACCTATACAGAAAAAATTAGGTCAAGTAGGAAAAATTTTAGGAATAGTATGCCTAGTAATATGTCTAGTAATATTTATAATAGGATTGATTAAGAAAATAGAACCAATGGAAATGTTTATGACATCAGTAGGACTAGCAGTTGCGGCAATTCCAGAAGGTTTACCTGCAATTGTAACTATAATGCTTTCAATAGGTGTTACAAAAATGGCAAAGAAAAATAGTATTATTAGAAAACTTCCAGCAGTAGAAACTTTAGGAAGTAGTAGTGTAATTTGTTCTGATAAAACAGGAACATTAACACAAAATAAAATGGAAGTAGTAGAAATAAAATCAGGTAATCCTATATTTACAAGTGAATTAGGGTGTATGTGTACAGATTGTGAAATTATATATGAAAAAGAAAAAGCAAAAATTAATGGAGAACCAACAGAAGTTGCAATTGTTAATAATGGCATAAAAAATGGGAAAAATAAAACACAATTATATTATGAAATGCCAAGAGTAAATGATATACCATTTGACTCGACTAGAAAAATGATGACAACAATTCATAAAGTGGGCAATAAATATAGAATTATTACAAAAGGAGCACCAGATGTGCTTTTAGATAAATGTACAAAGCAAGTATTATATTTAGATAAGATAGAAACATTACAAAAAGCTAAAATACAAAAGGATAATTTACAAATGGCAGAAAAGGCGTTAAGAGTAATAGCTGTAGCGTATAAAGATATTGAAAAACTTCCTCAAAAAATAGATAGTGTAAATTTAGAAAATGATTTAATATTTGTAGGATTAATTGGTATGATAGATCCACCAAGAAAAGGAGTAAAAGAAGCAGTGAAGACATGTAAAAGGGCAGGAATAAAAACAGTAATGATAACAGGAGATCATATCGAAACTGCAAAAGCAATAGCAAAAGACTTACATATATTAACTAAATATGATAAAGCAATAACAGGGCAAGAGCTAGATAAAATTTCTCAAAACAAGTTAGAAAAAGAAATAAAAGATTATTCGGTATTTGCAAGAGTAACACCTGAACATAAGGTTAGAATAGTAAAAGCATGGCAAAGTACTGGTGCTGTAGTAGCAATGACAGGGGATGGAGTTAATGATAGTCCTGCTTTAAAAAATGCAGATATAGGAATTGCCATGGGAAAAAATGGTACAGATGTAGCAAAAAATGCATCAGATATGATTTTAACAGATGATAATTTTGTAACAATAGTAGAAGCAGTTAAACAAGGAAGAAATATATATGATAATATAAGAAAAGCTATACATTTTTTGATTTCAACAAATATTGGAGAAATTGTAACAATTTTTATGGGACTAATAATGGGATTTAAGTCACCACTTTTAGCAATACAACTATTGTGGGTTAATTTAGTAACAGATTCATTACCAGCAATAGCAATAGGATTAGAACCACCAGAAAAAAATATAATGAGTAGAAAACCAGTAAATTCTAGAAAGGGGATTTTTTCAGATGGATTATGGAATAAAATTTTAGTAGAAGGAATAATGATAGGAATGTTGACATTGGTAGCATTTAGTATTGGAAATAAATATTTTGGTGTAGATGTTGGAAGAACAATGGCTTTTGTATCTATAGGGATACTTGAACTTATTCACAGTTTTAATATAAAAAGTGAACAATCTTTATTCAAAATTGGAATTTTTGAAAATAAGTTCTTAATAGGAAGTTTTATATTAGGTGTATTTATTCAAACAATAGTAGTAATAGTTCCACAATTAGCAAATATATTTAAATTAGTAATGTTAAATCAAACACAATGGGTTATAACATTAATAATATCTATTTTACCAATTCCTATAATGGAATTACAAAAAAAGATAAATGAAATAAAATTTAGCAATATTATTTATACTGAACAGCAGAAAAAAATTAAATTTAATTAGTAAAAAAGGAAATGAAACGTTTGGGACAGGTCTCAAACGTTTCATTTCCCTAAGAAATAGTTTTTTTGTTGTGTTTTTATTTATGAAATTGTAATGAAATTTATATATAAAAATAATAAAAGTAAGAACTTGTATATCCGTATAAGAAACAACAAAAGTACTTAAACTATCACATTGACTAAAAAATATAACAAAATATAATTAATATAGTAATAAATAAAAAATAAGAGAGGAAAGCTATCTATGAAGAAAAAAGTTATAATTGCAGTTAATATTTTAATAATCATGTTTGCAGTTTTATTTGCTTTTGGAACAATTTCTAAAGGAAACACAGCAGTAGTTGATGGAATAACATGGTATTACGACGAAAAAGATGGTGAAGCTATAAATGTACGTGTTTATAGTGGGACAATACCATCTGTAGTAACAATACCAGAAACTTTGAATGGTTTACCTGTAACAAGTATAGGACATGCCAATCCTATGTTAAATATTTTTGGTAATATTAGGGATAATAATTTAATAAAAGAGTTAATAATACCAAATACAGTAAAAACAATAAAACTTAATACATTTAGATGGTGTTCAGGATTAACTGAATTAACTATACCAGATTCAGTTGTATATATAGGCTCAAAAGCGATAAGTGATTGTAGTAGTTTAAAACAGATAAATTTTGGAAGTTCAATAGAAATAATAGGAGATAGTGCTTTTTCTGGTTGTTCAAATTTAAAAGAAATTGATTTAAGAAATTGCAATTCGCTAAATACAATAAGATATGGTGCTTTTTCTGATTGTTCAAGTCTAAATAAAGTTAATTTTGGAAGTTCAATAGAAATAATAGGAACTGCTGCTTTTTCTGATTGTTCAAATTTAAAAGAAATTGATTTAAGTAATTGTAATTTGCTAAATACAATAGAAAATAATGCTTTTTCTGGTTGTTCAAATTTAAAAGAAATTGATTTAAGTAATTGTAATTCACTAGATACAATAGGAATACAAGCATTTTATTTTTGTGAAAATTTAGAAAAAGTTGATTTTGGAAGTTCTATAAAAACAATAGAATGGGGAGCTTTTCAAAATGACTATAAATTAGGAAATATAAAAATACCAAATTCAGTAAAGAAAATAGGAGATGTAGCTTTTGATTTAAATTATAAAACATCTGTTGGTCGTTCTATAGAAATACCAAATAGTGTAGAAGAAATTTATGAAACATCATTTGCGGGATTTTCAGATGTATATATAGATAATTTAAGAGAAAATATAAATATAATTGAATATACAGGAGA
>CANTHA010000040.1 GCA_947653375.1 uncultured Clostridium sp.
AAAAGATAGAGCAAAAGAAATAAGAGATGAGTCAAAAAAGAAAATTAAAAAAGTAATTGATAAAATACTTATATGCAATTCAGAAGAAGCAAATCAAGATATTCAATGTATGTATGTTATTTTAGATAATTTACAAAATATTATAAAAGAATTTAGTATAGAATTTTCTAAAAGAAAAAGAGAGAAAAATATAGTTGATTTTAACGATATAGAGCACTTTGCACTACAAATATTATTAAAAGAAGATGAAAATAAAAATATTGTGCCAACAGAAATAGCAAAACAATATCAAAATAAATTTCAAGAAATAGCAATTGATGAATACCAAGACAGTAATTTAGTACAAGAATATATTTTAACAGCTGTGTCAAAACAAAATAATATTTTTATGGTAGGAGATGTTAAACAAAGTATTTATAAATTTCGTCAAGCAATGCCAGAACTATTTTTAAGTAAATATCATAAATATAAGAAAAAAGACAAAAAAAGTGAAAAAGATGATTTAAAAATACAGCTATTTAAAAATTTCAGAAGTAGAAAAAATATATTAGATTTTACTAATATAATATTTGAAAATATAATGAGCAATAAACTAGGAGATATAGACTATGTAGAAGAAGAATATCTTAATTTAGGAGCAAACTATCCAGACAATATTAAAGATACAAAAATAGAACTTAATATAATAAATACAAAGGAAATCGAAGAACAAGATATTTATGATAATAATGAAGAAATAGATAATATAGAAGATATAGAAAGAATAGAAGATGTAGAATTAGAAGCAAGTTTTGTTGCAAGTAAAATAAAAAAATTGATTGATAGCAAATATCAAGTATGGGATAGAAACAAAAATAAATATAGAGATATAACTTATAAAGATATAGTTATTCTTCTTAGATCAACTTCACAAACTGCTCATATATATGAAAAGAAAATAGCTGAACTAGAAATACCAGTATTTTCTGATAGTTCACAAGAATATTTGGAATCAACTGAAATACAAACAATAATGAACTTACTTAAAGTTATAGATAATCCGATGCAAGACATACCATTAGTAAGTGTATTACGTTCGCCAATTGGAGGATTTACAGATAATGAACTTATACAAATGCGTTTAACAGATAGATATGACTCATTTTATATTTGCATGAAAAAATCAAAGATTGATGTAGAAAGAGAACTTCGAAAGAAAATAAATTCATTTTTAGACAATTTAGATAAGTGGAGAAAAGAGCAGGAATATTTATCATTAGATGAGTTTATTTGGAAATTATATACAGATACAGGATATTATAATTATGTTGGATTAATGAATAACGGTAATTTAAGACAAGCTAACTTAAAAATGTTATTCCAAAGAGCTAAACAATATGAAACTTCCAATTTTAAAGGATTATATCATTTTATTAGATTTATTGATCAATTAAAATTAAATAGTGGAGATTTAAGCTCAGCAAAACTAATTGGAGAAAATGATGATGTTGTAAGGATTATGAGTATTCATAAAAGCAAAGGATTAGAATTTCCAGTTGTGTTTTTATCTAGTACAGGAAAACAATTTAATTTAATGGATTTAAACCAAAATATATTGTTGCATCAAGATTTGGGAATAGGTGTAAAGTATATAGATTATGACAAACAAATACAATATGATACATTAACAAAAGTAGCTTTAAGAAGCAAAATATTAGCAGAAACATTATCAGAAGAAATGAGAGTTTTGTATGTAGCACTAACAAGAGCAAAAGAAAAATTATTTATAACAGGAATTTCTAAAGATTTTGATAAAGAACTAGAAAAAATTAAAAATCAAATATCCCAATATACAAAAGAAGAGGGAAAGATAAACCCTATTTTAATAAAAAAGTACAAAACATATTTATCATGGATTTTACTTGTGTATTATTATGAAGAAAGTTCAATAAAAAATTTTGTAGATATATCAATTTATACAAAAAAAGATTTAGTATCATTATTAACTAAACAAGAAAAAGAAGATATTGATATTATTGAAATTATTGAAAAAATAAAGTTAGATAAAAATGAATTATTAAAAATTGAAAAAGTACTTAATAATAATTATAAATATCAAGAATCAACTACAATGCCAACAATGGCTTCTGTTACACAAATAAAACACATGAAAGACAATATAGAAGATATGGAAAACTTAGAATTTGATCAACCTAAGTTTTTAAAACATGAAGAAGATATTAAATTAACTAGTGCACAGAAAGGAACTTTGGTACATCTATGTTTACAAAAGTTAAATGAGAAAATAGATTATGAATTAAAAGATATAAAGAATTTAATACATGAATTAATGGAAAAAGAAATAATTACAAAAAAAGAAGCAGAAAATATAAATCCTTTTACAATTTTAAAATTTACTCAATCTAACATATGGAAAGAGCTAAAGAAAGCAAAAGAAATTTATAGGGAAAAACCTTTTTATATGAATGTTTCATCAAAAGATATATATTCTGAAAAAGAATCTGATGAAGAGGTGCTAGTTCAAGGTATAATAGATTTATATTATATTAATGAAAAAAATGAACTTATATTAGTAGATTATAAAACTGATTATGTAGAAAGTGGGAAAGAGGAAGAATTAATAGAAAAATATTCTAATCAATTAGAAATGTATGCAAAAGCACTTGAGGAATCAGAAAATAAAAAAGTTGCAAAAAAGATTATTTATTCAACATCACTAGGAAAAGAAATATATTTAACATAATTTTAAGTTTCGATTTTTTAATGTTTAGTTTATATAAAAGTTATAATATATATTAAAATAGCACAATTTGCTGGTCAGACTAATCATATAAATAAGTTTCATGAATTTTAAATATAGAATAGTTAATCTAGCTTATCTATAGTAATAAATGTCTTCCAAAACTGCGCATTACTCTATTTTACTATATATTATAACTTTTGAATTAAAATAAAAAAGTCAAAACTTAAATAACATAATGTATTGAAAAAACGTTAAATATCTGATATAATAAGCAAAAATAAAATGGAGAGATTAATATGGATAGAATGAAAACATTTTTAAAATATGCATTATGGATTGTAGTATTTTTTATATTTTCAGAATTGCTAATTAATGTAGGATTAAATTCTTCATATAAAGATATGACAGCAATTAGTTCAATTGATAATATAAAAGTAGAACAAGCACAATCAACTCTTATTAATGGTAGAATAAAAGGTATTATTGAAAATAATGAGCAATTAATAGGAAAATATATTAAATTTGATTTTTACTCTAAAAGAAATAATTTAACAGGAAGTAAATATGTGAAAATAGAACCAAATATATCATCATTTGAATTTTATTTCGAATTACAAGATATAACTTCATATGATATTTCAATTACAAATAAAATAGAAGGTGAAGAAATAAAAATATTGCCAAAAGATTTATCAAAAGGACAAATTATACTTGGGACATTAATGGCTATGATGATAATATGGTAAAATAAAAAGTTATAATAAAATAGACAAAGAATTATAAAAATGTATCAAAATACTGTTAAGAGTTATATATTATTTTTTACATCTTGCCTGTCGCAATCTACAAAATTAAAATAATATGTAGATTGCTCCAATCGCACTCGCTATTCGCTCGTTTGATTGCTTACGCGATGATAAAAAATAATATATAACTCTTAACTTAATGAATTAAGATATACCTTACATATAAAATATTATAACTTTTTATTATGAGGATTAACATATAAAGTATTATAATTTGTATAAACTACCATACCAGGTTTAGAACCTTTAGGTTTTTTAACATATTTAATTTCACAATAATCAACAGGAACATTAGAAGAATTTCTTGCTTTACTGTGATAAGCAACAATTTCAGCACATATATTTAAAATTTCAAATGAAAGAATATTATTTTGGTTTGTAATTAAAACTCCATGGCTACCATGAATATCTTTAGTATGGAACCATATATCTGATTTATGTGCATATTTTAAAGTTAAATAATCATTTTCTTTATTATTTCTTCCAATCAAAAGTTTAAAATCCTTTATAGTATACTTTATAGGATTAAAAGACACATTTTTATTTTTAGTAAGTTTTGATTTTTTTATTTTATTATCTTTTTTATAATTTGTAAAACTTAAATTATCTTTAAACACAACATTTTCAGAAATTTCATTAAAAATATCAGTTATATCATCTAATGTAGAAGAAGACTCTAATTCATAAACTATACTTTCTATATATTCTAATTCATTTTCAGTTTCTTTTTTTTGAGTACTAACAATTTCCAAAGCATTTTTCAATTTATTATATTTTTTAAAATACATTCTAGCATTTATTACAGGTGAAAACTTTTTATTAAGAGGAATTTTTATAAGTTTATTATTGTCATAATAGTTTTCAATTTCTATTTCTGAAATATTTTCACTTTTGATTTTATAAAGATTAGAAGTAATCAATTCTCCATATAATCTATAAATATCCATATCATTACATTCAACTAGTTTCTTATTTATATTATTAAGTCTAACTTTGTATTTCTTTAGTATTTGTAATATAATTTTTAAAATATTATCTCTTGAAGTTTTAAATTGTTCAGAAGTTTCCTTCTTATAATAAAAGTCATCTAAAAGAAAATTAATTTTAAAAGCATTATCTGACATAGAATCATCTAAAATAATAAAATAATCATTAGACTTATCTGATTTTTTAATACTTGTCTTAAAACTATCAGTTGCATAAATTAAGTTATTAATATAATTATAAAGTTTTTCTAATGATGAACTATCAATAGTTTTAATAGATAATTCTATAATAATATTTTCAATAAATCTTTTACTAATACCATTAAATAAACTTGATATTACATCAGGTAATTCATTTATATTATTTAAGTTGTTATATTGTATAATATCTAAAAATTGTTCAAAAGAAAGACAATTTAGAATATTATTCTTTTTTATTATAGGATACTCATATTTAACATGTGGAACAATTATATGTGTTGAAGTTTCACCATTAATATGCCTTAGGCTGTCAATTATAATATTGTTTTCATCAGTTAAAATAATATTACAATGTTTACCCATTAATTCTATTATTAATTTTTTTGTTATTAAATTATCGATGTCATCAAAACCTTCAAATTCAATAGTTATAATTCTTTCTAAATCATTAGTTATAAAGTTTTTAATATGTAATCCTATTAAATGTTTACGAAGAACCATACAAAAATTAGGAGCTACATAAGGATTGCTCTTTTGGTGAGTAGTTAAATGAATGCGATAATTTGAAGGATTAGTACATATGTTTAATGCATAATTTTTTCCACCAAAATAAAAACCTAATATAACATTATTTTTATTAGGTTGAAAAATTTTATCTATTCTAGCTCCAGAAAGTTGTTGTAATTCAGAAGCAACAGCTTTTGTTACAATACCATCAAATGCCATAATGAATCTCCTTTTAATGTATTGTATCATACTTTTAATTAAAAATCTATTGCTTAAAAAAAAGTAAAAGTATATAATGATAAAAAAGAAATCAAAGGGGAAGATTATGAAAAAATTTATAAAATTAATACTGATACTATGTTTTTATATAATTGCTGTTTACATTGGAACAACACTTTCAGAAGCATCATCAAGTGATTTATACTTAAACAATCTAAATTTTAATGCTGAAATTAAAAATGATGGCAGTATGAATGTTGTAGAAACATGGGATATTGATATATCAAGCACTAATACATTGTTTAAAACTTTTAAAACAGATAGTTCAAAATATTCTAAAATTACAAATGTAGAAGTAAAAGATATTACAGGCGGAAAAAATAAAACATTAACAAAAATAAATCAATTAATGTATCATGTTAAAAAAGATTGTTATTATGGAATGATTAATAAAAACAATGAATTTGAAATTGCATGGGGAGTAGGTTTAGAAAATAGTAGTGATATTAGAAAATACGAAATACATTACACTGTAGAAGATGCAGTTAGTAAACATGCTGACTATGCACAATTATATTGGCAATTTGTTGGAAAAGATTTTGAAATAAGTGCAAAAGAAATTACTGGAACAATAAAATTGCCAGGAACAGTACAAGATTTAGATGAAATAAAAGTATGGGGGCATACAAAAGATCTTAATGGAGAAATACATGCAACAGGTAATAATGAGATAAAGTTTAATATTCAAAAATATAGAGGTAATAGATATGTAGAAGTTAGAACATTATTCCCAACAAATTTAATAATTACAAGTAATAGACATGATTCAAAAGAAATATTAAATTCAGTAATTGATGAAGAGGCAAAATGGGTAAATAAAGCAAATGCACAAAGAAAGAGGAAAAAAATTATAGCTTGGGGTATAACAATTATTATAAATATACTATGTTTTGTATTATATTATTTTATTATTAGAAGCATGAACAAAACTATAGCAAAATTAAAAGATATGAATAAGTATAAACCTACACAAGAATTAAAATATTTTAGGGAAATACCTGAAAATAATGCTACTCCATCACAAGCATTATATGTAAAAAATAAAAAAATATCTGAACTTACATCAAATGAAATAGGCAAAATATTTTCTGCAACATTATTAAATTTAAATAGAAAAAAGATTATTGATTTTGAAATTGACAAAACAGATAAAAAGAATATAACTATAAAGATATTAAAAGAAGATAATAAATCTATACAAGAAGATGAAAAAGTAATATTCCAATTTTTAAAATTAGCATGTGGATTAGAAAAACAAATAACTGTAAAACAATTAGTAAAATTCATAAAGAGATGTAGTACAACAAATATTATAAAATTAAAAGATAATTTAGAAGATATTACAAAATCTCAATTAGAAAATAAAGAAATTTATAATAAAGTAGAAAAGGAAAAATATGACAAATATTCTGTACAAATAATTGGAAATATTGTAATTATTATGATGTTAGCTATATTTAGTCCAATTTTGGTTTTTGCTTTACAATTCGCAAATATATTTGTAATGATAGGTATAATACCATTAATAATATTATTAATAATTTTAACCATTTTAAAAGGAAGAATAGCATCAAATATCAATATATACACACAATTAGGAGTTGACAGTTCAGAAAAATGGAAAGGTTTAGAAAGATACATGAAAGATTTTTCACTATTAAAAGAAAGAGAAGTGCCAGAATTAGCTATTTGGGAAGAATTTCTTGTATATGCAACAACTTTTGGAATAGCTGAAAAAGTACTTACACAATTAAAAATTGTGTATCCTAATATAGAAGAAATTATGTCCACAACTGACATTACATATATGTATGTAATGATGAATACAAACTTTTCAACAAATTTCTCAAATGCAATAAGCTCATCAATGTCATCTGCATACTCTTCAGCAACAGGAGGAGGCGGAGGTTTCTCTGGTGGCGGCGGAGGCCGGTGGCCGGAGGAGGTGGAGGAGGAGGTAGATAATCCTCTTCAAAAATATAATTAAGGGAGAATAAAAATATGGATGAAGAAAAAATAAATATGTTATATGATATGTTAGATAGTATACCTATTACTGAAGATAATTCTGTAATAATTCATGAAATAAAAAATGACATATCAAGTCAAAATTTAATAGGTGCACTTGAAAAAATTAATAAACTTAAAAATAATAAAGAAAAAGAAGAAAAAACATTGAAAAAAGTGAAAGACGAAAAAGAAGAGCAAGGAACATATCCTAAAAAGTTAAGTGATATAGAATTAGAAAAGAAGTTTATAGGATTATTATTAGAAAATCCAAAAGCAATTGTAAAATATTACTTTTTATTTGATGATTGTTATTTTGAAGATGAAGATTTATTAAATATATATAAAAGTATATTATTTACTGAAGGTGGAAGATATACACCAGAAAAAGCAAAAGATGGATTTAATTTTGCCAAAGATTCTGAAAAAGTATTTGCTTTAAAATCTAAACTAAAAAAGGAAGTAAGAGATAAAAATTATAATATTGAAAAAATATTCATAGAATTAAAAAAATTATTTGTATTAAGAAAAAACTATTCAGCAATACCTGTAAAAGATATACAGAATAAAATTGTAGAAATTAGAGATTATCAACTATATAATCAAATGTCAGTAGAAGAAATACAAAGTGCTGTAGTACAAGTAAATGATACAGAAAAATTCAAAAGAGCTATACTAAATAATAATTTAACAGAATTTTTACAAGCAGGAGATAATAATTTAAGAAATGGATTACCACTACCATTTCCAGTATTGACGCAAGTATTTAAAGGAATACGAAAAGGAGAAACAATGGCATTTTCTATGCCATCTAACTGTGGTAAAAGTAGATTTACAGTAGATATAGCAGCACATACAGCTTTAGTTCATAAAAAGAAAGTTTTAATAATTTCAAATGAAATGTCAGAAGAAAAAATGAGATTATGTCTTATAACTACAATATTAAACAACAAAGCAATTCAAGAAATGCATGGACAAGATATAAGTAAAACAGAAGGTGAACTATTAGAATTTAAATTTAGACCAGATGATCCTAAAACAGTGAAAGTTGATGAAGATGGATATGTATTAAAAGAAGAAAATGAAACACAAGAAGAATTTGTAAAAAGACTTTCTGAAATATCAAGCGAATTTAATAAAGTAATAAAAGTAACAGAATGGGCTAATAAAGAAATACAAAATTCATTATATTTTATTAATATAACTGATCATACAAATGATGAACTTAAAAAAGTAATAATGAATTACTATTATAAAGAGCAAATAGAATATGTATTTTATGATACTTTAAAAACAGATACAGAAAATATAGGAATAGGAGAAGAACTTAAAAAAACAGCAACTATATTATCAAATTTAGCACAAAACTTTAATATGTATATTTGTTCAACACTACAATTAGCAGAAACAGATACATTACCAATAAACTTAAATGTAAATGATTTAGCTGTTAGTAGAACAGTAAAAGAAGTGTTAGATACATTATGTTTGATAAAACAAATTAATCGTGATACATTAGATAAATATGAATATTCACTAGAAGAAGTAGATACTAAATTTTATGATTTAGAAAAATATGATGACCCAGATGTTAGATATTACGCATGTGTTGTTGATAAAAACAGAGCAGGTGCTAAACCTATTTTAGTTTTTAGACTAAATTTAGCATATAATGTTTGGGAAGAATTAGGATACTTACGTTTAAAACAGTAAATAAATAAAAATAACTCCCAGTTAGGAATAGTCTGTAATTTCATAACAGACTGTAATCTTAAATCTTTATTTTTTTGTTGTAAAAAAATTGAATAATAATATTGAAAATAGCAAGATATAAATTTATAATCTTGCTATTTTCAACTTGTTGGGGCATAATTAGTCGCTGATAAAGTAAGCTTTGTATTTTATAGCAATCGGTTCTTCAAATTTTTGTCTTATAAGAAGAACTGAAAATAATGGATATTCTTCAGTTTCATTCCATATAAGACATATTTTATGTACAGTTGAAGAATTACCTAATTCCGTTAGAACTGTGTCTGCAGTTTCTATCAAATCCTCTAAAGGATTTGAACTAAAAAATACATTTGATCCACTGGTGTTTTTTTTAATTTCCCTTAAAACATCATTTTGTACCTTTGTGGAATCAAGTCCGTTTACTAAATATCCTTCAAGAATTCTATTGAAAGATATATCAGCTCCATTTACTGTAATGTCCCGCATATTAACTTTTTCCATCTTGTTGAAATCCTCCTTTTGATTATTAATATGTTTCAAAATGTGAGATTACTCTCACTTAATATAATTATAACATCGTTTTACATAAAATGTCAATTTTTAAGCGATTGCGATACAATAAATCTTAAAGCCTTATTTTTTCGTTGCCAAAAAAAATTGTTTATGATAATATTATGTAAAAAAATACATATTGGGGGAAAATTTATAAAATGAAGAAAATAATAGTTAGTGATTATGATCAAACATTTTATTTGAATGATGATGATTTATATAAAAATAAAGAAGCAGTTAATGAATTCAGAAAGCAGGGGAATATTTTTATATTTGCAACAGGAAGATCATATGCAGATTTTAAAAAAGATTCAGATTTATATAATTTAGAGTATGATTATTTAATTATAAATCATGGAGCAACAATACTAGATAAAGAAGATAATAATATTATTAACTATACAATTGATAATGATGTTGTGAAAAAAATTATAAGTGATTTAGATATAGAAAATGCAGAAATGAGTTTCTTCTGCAATTTTAAAAATAGTAGAGCTAATGTTAAAGAAAAAGATTTAACTAAAATTCATGTATCCTATTCCAACATAAATAAAGCAAAAGAAATTAATAAGTTAATAAATGAGAAGTATTTTGAATTTGTTAATTGTTATCATGTAACGGAAAAAGGAATTGAAGTAATATCTAATAAAACAAATAAATCACATGCAATAACTAAAATAGCAGAAAGAGAGAAAATTAGTTTTCAAAATATATATACAATAGGAGATGGTTATAGTGATATAGAAATGATAAAAAAATATAACGGATATTGCATGGAAAAATCTGTAAAGGAATTATTAGAAATTTGTAAAGATAAGAAAGTAAAAAGTGTAAGTGAATTTTTATACAAAATAAAAAAGGGAGAATAAAATGAGGAAAGCAAAGTTGGAAGCAAATATATTAATAGCAATAGATGCAATGAAAAAGATAATGACAATATTTTTTGGACCATTTCTAACAGCATATTTTATTAAGACATCAACTGAAAGTATAATAGATTTATCTATTTATTATATATTTTCATACTTATTATTAGCAATTGGAAGTTTTATTGTAGCAGGTATTATAAAAAATAAATTTAGAATAGGAATGTTTAGAATAGGGGTAATAACCAATTTTATTTATATAATGTCAGTTGTTATTTTAAAAGAAAAGGTTATAGATTATTTAGGAAGCATTTCTATTTTATATGGAATATCGCAAAGTCAATATTGGTTTCCATATAATTTATTTATAATAGATAAAATAGAAAATTTTGAAAGAACAGATTATACTGTTAAAAAAAATATAATTGTTTCATTAATAGGAGTTTTATTTCCTGTATTATTAGGAACAATAATTACTGCAACAAATTTTGAAATAACATCAATAATTATATTAATAATTTCATTAGTTCAAATAATACTTTCTTTTATACTTACAACAGACAATCATGTAACTAATTTAGGAAAATATGATTTATTAAAGGTCTGGAAAAAAATAAAAGATAATAAACAAGTAAAAAAAATGCTTATTGTAGAATTTTTAATTGGTT
>CANTHA010000041.1 GCA_947653375.1 uncultured Clostridium sp.
CAGGAAAAGGAAAGAGAGTTAAGATATTAAATGTTGGGGCTCCTACTATTAAAAAATATATTCCTAATAAGGATATTGATTCTCCAGAGATTGTTGCTGATAGTTCTACATATTTAGATATTAATCAATATGATTATTTTAATTATGGGATAGATGATATTGATAAGGCTCAATCTATGGACGGTGTAATGGAGGCTTTACAAGAGGAGACAACAAGAGCTTTAGCAGAGGCAGAAGATACATTCTGTGCTAAAGAAATGGCTTTGAATGCTGGGTATAAAACAGCTTCAACTAAAGTTTCAACAGCTGATGAGGCAAAAGCTGAAATTGATAAATTGTTTGTTGAATTATGGAATCAGGGGGTAAGTACAAAGGATAAAGTGACTATGTATTTAACACCATGGTTTTATAGTTTATTCCAAAATAAGTTGATTGAATTAAAGACAAATAATGATGATTTAATTAAAGAAGGGGTTTTAGGGTTATATAATAATGCTAGAGTTAAAATGACTAATAATGCTTATAATGATAAAAAAGATGATTATATTATTGTTAAGACTTCAAAAGCGTTTGCTTATTGTAATGGTATTGATAAGTTGAAACCTTATGAACCTGAAAAAGGTTTTGCTGAAGCTATTAAAGGTTTAAATACTTATGGTGGAAAAATGGTAAGACCTAAAGAGTGTGCAGTTTTAAGATGTCACCAATAGTTATATATTGTTTTAATTATAAAATATAAAGAAGGAGTTGATATAAGATGGCTATGACAGAGATTGTGAATACAGAGTTATTAAGAAATGTGGCTAAAGAAATTGTAGCTTCTGTAGCTGTAGATGCTACTGAAGGAGCTAGTGTAGATTATTCAAATAAATCAGATGGAAGAATACTTTTAATGATTGCTAATGGTAATGCTAGTAGTGCTAAAAAGGCAACAATTTTAAAGGGGAATGCTTTACAGGGTGTCGAGGATTTGGAGATTAGTATTCCAGCTGGTAAAACTTATGGGATAGTTATTGAAGCAGGTAAGTTTGTAAATGTATCTGGAGATAATAAAGGAAAGGTTATTATTAAAGGTGAGAGTACAGATATAACTGTTCAATCTGTTGAATTACCATAGTTTAAGGAGGGGGTTACCTCTCTTTTTTATCAAGTTTTAAGGAAATAGGACAGTTCGAATCTGTCAAACTTGGAGGAGTAAAAATATGACTTATGGAGATAATAAAAAGTTAACGTTGGCTTTGATAGAGGAATATGCACCTAATATGATTAATAAGACGGAAGATGATGATATAGCTTTAAGGTTACCTGCTTTGTATTATTTGGCTTATCAGGAGTTGGCTTTAACGAAGAAGATTGTTGCAACAAAAGTTTATGCAGAGGTGTTAGATGAAGAGAAGGGTGACAGGTATATTTCTTATAATATGCCATCAGATTTATATCAGATAAAATGTGTTTTTGCATTAGATGAAGATAATAAGCAAATAAATGTTGATTATTATATAGTTGGTAATAAAATTTATATTTATGCAAATACATATGGTAAAACAGTTGTAGAATATTATAAGTATCCTCAAATGATTAATGAGGATACTTCTGATGATTTTTATTTGGAGATAGATGATGATGCTCAAGCTTTATTACCTTATAAGGTGGCTGATGATATTTTAAAGACTGATCCTAGTGCTGATTATACTGCTTTTGCTACTGAATATCAAAGGAAGTTGCAATTGCTTGATACTAGGAAGAGTATACCTTCAGTGATATTAAAAGAGCCTGATTATGATATATAGGAGGAGTTTTTATGGCTACAGGGATTAAGAGAACATATGCTGATTTTGCAGGTGTTGATTTTTTAAATGAGCCTACTTTGGTGTCTATTACTAGAAGTCCTGATGCTTTGAATGTTTGGAAGAATTATAGAGATGCTCAGGGAACTTGTATTGAGACAAGACCTGGGTATAGAAAGTTGGCTGTAATAGGTGATAAAATAAATGGTATTTATATATATGGTTTAACAATGGCTATTGTACATAGTGGTACTTGTTTGTATGAGTGGAGTAATTTTCCTAGTGTGCCTAATGAGGAGAGTCTGAGGGTTTTATATGATGATATGAGTAATAGAAGGAGTTGTTTTAATAAGTTAAATTCAAAGTTGTTTATTAATGATGGTAAGAATTATTTGGTGTATGATGGTGCTGTTTTAAAGTGTGTTAGTGATGATAATCCTTTTGTTCCAAGAACTTCTATTAGTAGAAGTCCAGGAGAAATTGGTGGAGGTGAGATGTTACAAGATGTTAATTTGTTGCAACCTAAAAGGATTAATAGTTTTGTAGGTAATGGAAATGATAGGGTTTTTTATTTAGATGCTCAATATATAGATGATGCTGTTGTTTCTGTGACAGTAAATGATAAGGTTAAAGAGGAGGGGACGGATTTTTCAGTTAATAGAACTTTAGGTAAGGTTACTTTTAATGTTGCACCTAGTGTACCTGATTTGAGTGGAGAGGATAATGTTTTTATTACTTTTTCTAAAACTATTGATGGTTATGAGGATAGAATTTGTAAGTGTACAAAGGCTTTATTGTTTGATAATAGGCTATTTTTTACTGGTAATCCTGATTATCCAAATGTGGTTTTTCATTCTGAATTGAATAATCCTGCATATGTGAGTGATTTGAATTATTATGAAGATGGTTCGAGTGATTCTGCTATTACTGGTATGACTGTGGGGAATAATGTTTTATGGATTTTTAAAAATTTGGATCAGAATAATGCTAATGTTTTTTATCATGAGCCTACATTGGATTTGGAGCATGGTAAGATTTATCCTACAAAGCAGGGAAATGTGAGTGTTGGTTGTTTTGTTGATAGTACTAATTTTCAAGATGATATTGTTTATTTGAGTAGGTATGGCTTGGAGGGTATTACAACTGAAAAGATAGATAGTAAACAGACTATTGCTCATAGGAGTTTTATGGTTGATTCTAAGATGACTAATGAGAGTAATTATAGAAATGCTATGATGACAGAGTATCAGGGTTATTTGTTGATTTTGGTTGATGGTAAGATTTATTTGGCAGATAGTAGACAGAAGTATGCTAATTTGGATAGTTTTGGTTATGAGTGGTTTTATTGGGATATTTCTTCTATTAATCCGTCTTTATTGAAGGAGTATAATGATAGGTTGTATATAGGAACTGATGATGGTTCTATTTTTGTTTTAGAGGGTAGTAATGATGATGGAGAGATGATTTATTCTTATTGGACAACTCCAATGGATAATTTTGGTTATAATAATCAGTTAAAGACTACTAATAAGCGTGGTGGTATAGCAAAGGTTAAGACTATTCCAAATGGTTTGATTAAGATTGCAAAGAGGACGGATAAATCTAGTGATTATAAGTATGTGACGCAAAAGTCTACAAATGGTTTTAATTTTGCTACTCTTGATTTTACTAATTTTAGTTTTATTACTACTGATAAGTCTTATTTGATATATAAGATTAAAGAGAAGAAGATTAATGAGTTGTCTTTGATGTTTTATTGTGATGAAAAGGATAAACCGTTTGGTGTTTTTAGTTCAGTGATAGAGGCTTTTATAGGTGGTTATATAAAGAAATAGGAGGTATGTTATGGCTTTAACTAAGTTAGAGGAAAATTTAAATGTTATAGAGAATTTGCCTGATAGTCCTACTTTGGAACCTACAGAGTTAAAGAGGAAGTTTGACGAGGGGTCTATAATGATTAAGGATTATATAAATGAAGTTTTGACTACAGAAGTTGATAAATTAGTTAGTGATACGTCTAAAGAGATTAGGAAGGTTATTTCTAATGAAAAGAGTAATATTTTGAAGAATGTTTCTGAACAAATTTTAGCGGATAATGAAAAGAAGTATTATGTTGGTAAGTTGATTCTTGATACAAAGAATGTAAATCCAGCTACATATTTGGGTTTTGGAACATGGGAGTTATGGGGATCTGGTAGAGTTCCTGTTGGTGTAAATACTGAAGAAGAGGAGTTTAATGAAGTAGAAAAGACAGGAGGTAGTAAATATCTTCAAAAGCATTGCCATGAGCTTGTAAGAAGTAGAAATACATTTGGTGTAGGTGATTACGAGAATTATCAAATTACTTCATCTTCTAATAATAGTATTTATCAAACAAAGGATTTTGGAACAGGCGATAGTGGAAATTTACAACCATATATTACTTGTTATATATGGAAGCGTATGTCGTAAAGGAGGATTTATATGGCTACTGGTTATGAAGATATAGATAAGTTAGTAAATCAACAGAATAATTTATTAAGTGAGCAAGAGAGAAAACAAAATGAGTTAATTAATCAACAAACTCAAATGCAGGTTGATGAATTGAATAGAAATAAGGATAAGATTGATAAAGATGTTAATAAGACTACTAAAGGTTTGTATTCTAATTGGCAAAAACAGGCTAATCAATATGGTGCAAATGCTGAACAATTGGCTCAAAGTGGGTTGGCTAATAGTGGCTATGCAGAGACTACTAAAACTTCTTTGTATAATACTTATCAAAAGAATGTAACTGAGACTCTTAATAATGCTAGGGATTTGAAGAGTGATTATGATTTTAAGATTACTCAGGCAAGACAAAATGGTAGTGTGCAACAGGCTCAGGCTGCAATTGATTTGTATTCTCAAAAGATGCAGTTACTGACTCAAAATTATGAGTTGAGGCAAAATAGGGAGCAGTATTTGTATCAGCAAGAACGTGATAAGGTTTCTGATCAACAATGGCAAAAGACTTTTGATGAACAGGTTAGACAAAATGAGATTGAAAATCAATGGAAGCAAAAGACTTTTGATTATCAAAGGGAGAGAGATGCTGTTGCAGATAATCAATGGCAACAACAGTTTAATTTGTCAAAAAAAGCTAGTAGTAGGTCGTCTAGCTCTTCTAGGTCTACTAAATCAAGTAAGAAGAGCGGTTCATTAAAGGTTTCAGATGGGTCTAATAATGGTTCTAATAATAATTCATCTAGTAATGAAGTATCATTAGGTGCAGCAGGAAGAGCAATTTTAGCAATGGGACAGAAGAGTGTTTCTTTAGGAAATAAGGATTCTGCAAGTAAAGGAGTTGTTCAAGCTTACTCTAAAGGGCAGATTACAGAACAAGAGGCGTCATATATATGTGATAGGTTAGGAATATAGGAGGAATAAGATGTCTTGGGAAATTATTAAGAAAAATATGGAAGAACATAATGGTAGATATGTAAGTAATAAAAATAACAATAATAAGTCTAAAAATAATAATGTTGAAAATTATAATAAAAGCAAAGAAAATTATAATAATTTTAAAAATACAGTGATAAATTTTGCAAAGGTAACAGCTACAAAGACATTATGGGATAAAGTTCAAGAAAAGATTAATCCTTTTTATCAAAACAACGGGAATAAAGTGAATTTTGCTTCATTTGATGAAGCAAAGAAAGATTATAAGTCATTTATTTGGGATACAGTAAAAGAAACAGCTAGTAATTTAGGAAAATCATCAGAACAAAATTCTATGTCTTCTATACAAGAAGGCGATATTTCAAAGTTAGTAAGAGATGATACAGGAACTTTTTTGAAAAAAATTCATGAAAACGGAAAAAAAGATAATATGTTTGTATTAACAAATATAGATAAAACGAAGCCAACAATTGATAATACAGGAACAATTTTTAATAAAATCCAGAAATTAAACAATAACAATCAAGATTTACAATCAGAAAATACTGTACAAAGTTTAGCAAATATGGATAAAAAGGATAGAATTAATCAAATAAGAGCTTTAACAAAAAATAGGGAAGAGCAGGGAAAAATAAATTTAAAGGTAGAAGAATTTATCCAAGATAAAGAAATAGAAAATGAAGCAAAGAGAATAAATAATGACAGAAGTTATAGGTCTTCTATAGAACATATTTTAAAGGGAGTTCCAGAAGAGGCACTAAATTCAGTAATGAAAACAACAACATCATTAGCAAGTTTGGCACCTGAACAAAATAATAAACCAATTGGTGCAAGTAGTACAGATAGTCAATTAAATGTTTCTAAATTGTTAACAAAAAAGTATCAAAAATTAAATTCAAAAATTGATAATAATGTAGTAAAGACTATGTCATCTGTAACAGGAACAATTGGTCAAATGGTACCTTCAATTTTAGCAAATTTAGCAATGCCTGGTTCAGGTAATATAGTTAATGCTATTAATGTAGGTAGTTCTGAATATCAAGAGGCTTTAAATGAAGAAAATAATAATAAAGGAAAAGCTTTTTTAACAGGAACTTTAAAGGGAACAGCAAGTTATGGTATTGAGAAAATAACAGGGGGAAATTTTTTATCAAAGGGGTCACTAGATGATATTGCAAAACAAACTATATCTTCAAAATTATCTAGTAATTTTTCTAAAAAAGTAGCTTCAAAAATATATGAGTTTGGTGGTGAAGCTTTAGAAGAGAATTTGGAAAATCAAGTTGGATATGTAATTGATAAAGTAATTAATAATAAAAATATTACAGCTGAACAATGGATGAATGATTTTGGAGAAACTACTAAAAATACAATATTAACAACAGCAGTGTTAAATATGTTAGGTTTAGGTGGAGATATTAGTAATAAAATTGTAGAACAAGAAAAAAATACTAAAGCTAAAAAAATAATAAAAGAAGTTGAAAACATTATACATAAAGAAAATTTAAAAATTGATAATAAGATTAGTTTAAATAATATGACAAATTTTCAACAAAACACTATTCAAAATCAAATTAATCCATTAAAACAACAAATTATTAATCAAGAAAATAAAGCGTCTCAAAATGGAAATATAGGAAAAATAGAAAGTGAGTCTCCAATAACAAATAACTCTATTTATTTCGAGTCAGCAAGTAAATATAATTTAGATATAAATAATAATACTGTTAAGGGTATATATGATTTAGCCTCTAAAAGAGGGATTAATGTTTTGTATGATGATACTGCTTTTAGTAATTCAAAACAAAATGCAAAATGGACAGTCGATAGTGAAGGAAATAGGAATGTTATTTTAAATCCTAATGCTAATACTGATACTGCTTTACAAAGTGTAATGATACATGAATTAACACATGATATTGAGGGTTCTAATGGATATAATAAGATAAATGAACTGGTTTTAAATAAATTAAAGCAATCTGAAAATTATGATAATATGATGTTAGATATTGCTAATGCATATAAGAATGAATATTCTAATATGTCTAAAGAGGATTTTTCAAAGATGATTGAACAAGAGGCTGTTGCTGATTATTTAGGTGAGAATTTAGGTAATCAAGAGTTTGTTAATGAGCTTGTAAGAAGTCAGGATAGAAATACTATTCAAAAGATAATGGATTGGGTTAAGAATAAGATTGTTTCTTTAAAAAATAGTGTAGCAGGTAATCAAGAGGCTAATTATTGGAATAATATTAAAGATAATTTTGAAAGGGCTTATAATCAAGAATATCAAAGAAATAATTTAAGTGAAAAGTTTAGCATTCAAACAGATAATAATGGTAATAAATATGTAAGGGTAGATACAGACCAAAATATATTCGATAGTATTGATAAAAAAGATTATAACAAAATAGCAAAGATGTATATGCAAGACTATTTAAAAGGAGATACTACATTATCTGTTAATGATAATGCAAATATTGGACGTAGGGGAATAAATAAATATACAAATCCTCAACAAGATACGAGATTTTTTGAGGAAAAGATGAAATTAACTCCTGAATTAAAAAATGTATTAAATATTTCTGAAAAAGTAAGTATTGGAACTCCAACAAAAGCAACAACAAAATTTCCTAATTGGGAATATTATAAGTTTAATTTTGAATTAGGAGGAAGAAATTTTGAAGGGTTAATTAATATTGGTATAGATAAAGAAGGTAATAAACATTTTTATGAAATAAATAAAATCCACAATACTCGGAATATCGAATGTTTCATCGAAACCAAAAAGTATTATGGATAATTCTAATAATAGTATACTACCAACCAAAAAAGATGTCAATAGTGATACTACTAATAATTATATACAAGAGTCTGAAAATAATTCAGGTTCTTTAAATTTACCTGTAAGTGATAAATTTTCAAAGCAACAAGAAGGAAGTTGGAATGAATATTTAAAGAATACATCAATAAATAAAGGTACTAGAGAAGGTATTCAAGATGTAAAAGTTCCTATTAGTAATTATAAGTTAAAACAAAATAATATTGAAAATAATCAACAAAGAGTGTATAATATTAACAACGAAAGTGGGAGTGGTATAAATGGATATAACAAAAATGAGCAAACAGGAATTGAAAAAATATATAAGCAAGAAAATGGAAGAAAACAGGGGGAAAGAAGAGATAGAGTTGACACCAGAGCAAAAGAAAGCATTATGGGAAGCAAAAACGAAAATGATGCAACGCAATTCTATGAAGAATATGAACAACAAGCAAGAGCAAATAATATTACCAACATCACAAAAGAGCAACAACTAGTAAAGCAATTTGCTAAAAGCAGATACAACAAAGAAATAATTCATTTTGATGATAGTGAAACTAAGTTTGGAGGAGGGTTATCTAAAACAGATGATTACTCTGTTTTTTTTGGAAAAAATGCAGTGGATACATATGGAGATTCTTTTTTATTAGGACACGAAATTGGCGAAGATATGTTGAAATACCATAGTGATAAAGTAGGAAACACATATAATGAACTTAAAGAGAAAATACAGAATGATGATAATTTTGGAGATGTGTTTTTAGATTACATTTTTGATATAGATTCAGATTTAAAGAATATTTATATTGAACATCCTGAACTTGTAGCTAAAGAACTAATATGTGATACATTAGGTTTTATGCAAAATGATAATGAATTAGGAAACAATTTACCTCATAAAGATATTCCAGATATTTGGGTAAATAAGTTAGATAATAATTTATTAACTGAAATAAAAGAAACTTTAAAAGGCTATCATGATGATATTTATAAAGACAGTTCAAAAGATAAAATAACTAGACACGAAACAATACAAGACATAAAGTTACCAATAAGTCAAAAAACGCAAGCAGATATAAATCTTAAAAAATTCAAACAAGATAATAATATTAGGAATGATATACTAACAGAGAGAACAGTACCTACAAGTGAAAATGTTCAAGAAGAAAAAGTAGCAAAAATACTATCAAAATCTCCAAATAAAGTAAAAGAAAGTGATAGAAAATGGGCTATATTCCAAGCAAACATATTAGATAAAGGTATAGTTTTTGAAGAACTATCACATAAGACTAAAAATAGAGAATTACAAGGAAAATGGGATTATACTTTATCTGCTACAGCAAGAGGACAGAATGCTATAGGAAATGCTAGATATGAGTTTGATAGCAATACTAAAAAACAAAAGAAGATAAGTAAATCCTTAGAAGAAATAAGAACAGAAGTAGGAGAAAATATAGAAAATTTTAGCAATTATATGTATCATCAATTAAATATAGATAGAATGACATTAGAAGAAAGATTTAGTGGTGATACAGGAATAAATTATGAAAGAAGAAATGTTATTAAAAATAAACCTGTATTTGGAGAAACTGTAACAGCTGATATATCACAAAAGATAGTAAAGGAATTAGAGCAAAAATACCCTAAATTTAAAGAATATGCACAAGATGTATATGATTTTTTAAATGCAAACAAAGCAGAACTTGTTAAAAATGGAGTAATTTCTCAAAATTTATCAGACCATATGTCAGAAATGTATCCTCATTATATACCAATAGGAAGAGTAAATACAAAAGGAAATGCTATTAATGTACCACTAGATACAGGTAAAACAGGAGTTAATTCTCCAATTAAATCTGCAAAAGGTGGAAGTAGCGATATATTACCTTTATTTGATACAATTGCTCAAAGGACATTGCAAACATATAGAGCTAGTGCAAGAAATAACTTTGGTGTAGAATTAAAAAATACATTAAATACAGTTGCTAGTATAGAAAAAGTAAATGTTGACAATATTATAGATACTATGGGAGAAACAGTAGAAGAACAAAGATTATTGCAAGAAGGTAATAATGGAAAAAATCCTACGTTTACAGTTTTTGAAAATGGAGAAAAGATAACTTATGAAATAACTAAAGATATGTACGATGCATTAAAGCCTGTAGGAGATAGTTCGATTTTAGGGAAGACTATCAAACCTTTAAATAAAATTAGTAATTTTAGAAGAGGAGTATTAACTGAGTATAATCCTTTATTTATGATTACAAATGCTATTAAAGATGCTCAAGATGTATTAATAAACTCACAACATTCAGCAAAGACATATTCTAAATTTCCTGAAGCTTATACACAAATAATAAAAAAAGGTTATTGGTATCAAGAATATGTGCAAAATGGAGGAGAGCAAAATAGTTATTTTAATGCGAATGACAGCATATTTGAAAGCGATGTAAAACAGTCGAAAACAAAAAGTGCGTTAAGGATACCTTTAGATGCAATTAGTAATATAAATAATGTAATAGAGTTAGCTCCTAGGCTTTCTGAATATATAGCAAGTAGAGAATTAGGAAGAAGTATTGAAACATCAATGCTAGATGCTTCACGCGTTACTACTAATTTCAAAGCTGGAGGAGATGTCACAAAGTTTGTTAACAGAAATGGTGCAACTTTCTTAAACGCTTCTGTTCAAGGTATGATGCAACAAATAAGAAATATTACTGAAGCGAATACAAAAGGTTTAAAAGGGTATGCTGTATTAGCTACAAAGTATGCAGTTGCTGGATTGCCTGCATTAATACTTAATAATCTTGTATGGAGAGATGATGAAGATTATGATGAATTACAAGATTATGTAAAAGACAATTATTATTGCATTGCTAAATATGGAGATGGTAAATTTATAAGAATACCTAAAGGAAGAATGCTTTCTACAATACAAACTATGGTAACAAATGTTTCTGATTATATTACAAAAGACAAAGAAATTAACATTGACAATTTTGCATCAGATTTTTGGGAGGATATTAACTCTATAATGGACAATGTTGCACCTAATAATCCTTTAGATAATAATGTTATATCACCTATAATTCAAGTAATTTCTAATACAAGTTGGTATGGAGAAGATATTGTTCCGAGTAGATTACAAGATAAACCAAAGGCAGAACAATATGATGAAACTACAGATAGTTTAAGTATTTGGCTAGGTCAAAAATTAAATATAAGTCCTTACAAAATTAATTACTTATTAGATCAATATGGAGGTGGAATAAGTG
>CANTHA010000042.1 GCA_947653375.1 uncultured Clostridium sp.
TTTTTTATTTATATAGTCAGTAATATTGCCAATCAAACCCGGAACCAGTGGCAATTTTCAATTAGTATCCTGGTTTTTCCAAAAGTTGAAACATATTTTTCTTATATTCTTCAACTCCTGGCTGATTAAATGGATTAACTCCAAGAATCATTCCAGACATTGCGCAAGATTTTTCAAAGAAATATATAAGTTCTCCTATATTTTCTTCATTTAATTCATTCATAGTAATTTTAATATTTGGAACATCTCCAGATAAGTGAGCTTTTATTGTTCCTTCCATAGCTTTTTTATTTACAAAATCTAAATCCTTTCCAGCTAAATAATTTAATCCGTCTAAATTATCATCATCAGAATTTATTTTTATATTTGATAATGGTGTTTTTATATCAATAACAGTTTCAAATAAATTTCTTCTTCCATCTTGTATATATTGTCCCATTGAATGCAAATCTGTTGTAAAATCAACACCTGCAGGAAATATTCCCTTTTTCTCTTTTCCTTCACTTTCTCCAAATAATTGCTTCCACCACTCTGTAAAATAATGCATTTTAGGTTCATAGTTTACTAATATCTCAATATTCTTATTTTTTTTATATAATATATTTCTTGCTACTGCATATTTATAACACTCATTATATTTAACATCTGAATCATTATACCTATCTTGAGCTATTCTAGCTCCTTCCATTAATTTATCTATATCTATACCAGCAGTTGCAATAGGCAATAATCCTACTGCTGTTAGTACAGAATATCTACCCCCAATATTATCTGGTACAACAAATTGTTCATAACCTTCATTTTCAGCTAATGTCTTCAATGCGCCTTTTTCCTTATCTGTTGTAGCATAAATTCTACTTCTAGCTTCATTTATTCCATATTTATTTTCTAAAATTTCCCTAAAAATTCTAAATGCAATTGCAGGTTCTGTAGTTGTGCCAGATTTTGATATTACATTTACTGAAAAATCTTTGTTTCCTATATATTCAATTAATTCATTTATATAATTTGGACTTAAATTATTTCCAACATACACTATTTGAGGATATTTTCTTTGCTTTGTTAATAGCATACTTCTAAATGAACTTGTTAAAGATTCTATAACAGCTCTAGCACCTAAATAAGAACCACCTATACCTATAACCACAAGAACATCTGATTCTTTTCTTATTTTTTTAGCTACCTTTTTTATTCTATCAAATTCTGTTTTATCATATTTTTCTGGCCATTCTAACCATCCAACAAAATCATTTTCATTACTCGCTCTATTATGTAGTTCTTTATGTATATTTTCCACTTGTTCTTTATATGCTAATATAGACTTTTCTGTTATTTTACTATTCTTTAAATTTAATTTAATTTCACTCATTTTATACCTCTTTTCTTTTTATTATATATAAATTATATATAAGTTTTATTCATAATTCAATATTATTTATAAAATTTATATTTTTTGCCACTGGTTCCGGGTTTAATTGGCAAATTTAGAAACTAATAAAAAGTTTAATATATAATTTTAATTATCACATAAGCAATTAATAACTTATAGTGCACGTGATTGGAGCAATCTACTTATTATTTCAAATTTTTTAGATTGTAATATACCACATATTAAAAATTATACATTAAACTCTTTTAAAACTGTGACAAAAATAGGCGACCCCTTTGTCACATATTGCCAATTAAACCCGGAACCAGTGGCAATTTATTGGATAACTTCATTCATTACTTTTGCTAAATACTTCATACTATTTAAACATTGTTCTAAAGTATTTCCTGTTGCACCTATTTCCATTATACTAGCAAATTTTCCTGCATGTTGGTTGTATCTTGAATTAGTAAGCATTATTGGTTTAAACAAACCTGGATACATTTCTTCTGCTTTTTCTTGTATTTTTATAGCAAATTTTAAATTTTGATTCCAATTTGGGTGCCACAATCCTCCTCCATTTGTACCTATTACAAACATTATTTGTGCTGCTTCATCTGAATCACCTATTTTTACAGTTGGAGCATAATCACTTCTACTTCCCACTGCATCTCTATGTATATCTATTATTACATCTGATGGGTTTTGTTCTAATATTTTTTCTACAGTTTCAAGAGAACGTGTGTATGATCCATTATATGATGGATAATCATGATAATCTAAATTATGTATTACATTATAATTATATTGTCTTAATTGTTTTTCTAGTTCTGTTCCTACTCTTGCTACTGAAAAATTTAAATCTGTAGTTCTAAATGTACCTGTTTGATTATATTGATATTTTTCACTTGGAGTATAACTTTCACAACTATGTGTATGAAACAATAATATATTTTTATTCTCAATAGTAATATTAGGAGTCATCATTTCTTGTGTTAATTCATAACTTGTCTGATTTTTTATCTTAACTTTGCCATATTCCACATTATAATTTTCATTAATTGGATTATTTGTTATAACTTGAGTTTTTAGTCCTGTTCCGAGCTAATTCAATTTTTTCCTCCATGTTGTTTTCACTATTTACATCATTATTGCTTTCTTTTCCTGATTGATTTTCTATTCCTTTTATAGAACTAATTTGTGTACTTAAAATTCCCTTTAATATATCCTCATTTTCCTCTTCGCCTTCTATTTCTTGATTATTCATAATTGACATTGCAGGAACTGTTTTATCCAAACAACTACTCATACTATTTTGTGGCATAGTTTGAACTTTATTTTGTATTAATTTATTTATATTCTCTTCATTTGATTCTTTATTAAAATATTTACTTATACTTATAATAATTAATATAGCAAATACTATTTCACATGCATATTTGATAACATCTCTTAGTTTTAAAACTGTTACATTAAACATATTTTTCTCCTTATCTTAAGTCTGCTATATATATGTATATTCTTTTTTTAAAAAAATATAACTAAAAAACCATATAAATATTAAAAATTATTTATATGGCTTTTATCTATATTTATTTTAATTTTTTCTCAATTAAATCTGCAATTTGTTGTGCTTTTTTTGTTATATCCTGTTGGTCTTCTCCTTCAATCATAACTCTTACTAAAGGCTCTGTTCCAGATGGTCTTATTAAAACTCTTCCATTTCCTGCAAATTCTTTTTCTAGTTTTTCTATCTCTTGTTTTATTTCTTTGTTTTTTTCATATTCATATTTTTTATCATTACTTACTTTTGCATTTATTAGTACTTGAGGATATAATTTTACTAGTTCATTTAATTCTGATGCTCTTTTGTTTTCTTGCAAAATTGTTAATATTAGCATTAGTGAAGTTAATATTCCATCTCCTGTTGGGTTGTAATCTAATAATATAATATGACCTGATTGTTCTCCACCTAAATTATATCCTTCTTTTAACATTTCTTCTAATACATATCTGTCTCCAACTTTTGTTTGTAATAATTCTAATCCATTATCTCTTGCATATTTATTTAATCCTAAATTACTCATTACTGTAGCAACTATTGTATCTTTGTTCAATCTACCCTTTTTTCTTAAATTATTTGATATGATAGCAAGTAATTTATCTCCATCTATTTCATTTCCTTTTTCATCTATTGCTAAACATCTATCTCCATCACCATCATATGCAACACCTAAACTTAATTTGTTTTCTAAAACAAACTTTTTTAATCTTTCTAAATGTGTTGAACCACAATCTTTATTTATATTTATTCCATCAGGATTATTATTGATTATTTTATAATTTATTCCTAATGTTTTGAATACTTTTTCTGCAACAAAAGAAGTTGCCCCATTTGCTGTGTCAATACCTACTACAAAATCATTTTTGTTATATTTTTCTATATTATCATCAAAATTTTTTCTGAAAAAATATACGTATTCGTCAATTAAATCTAATGCATATTCAGATACACCTATTTTATCATTTACAGCTGTTAGCTCATCTAATTTACCTGTTTCCATCACTTCTTCTATTTCTTCTTCTAAAGTATCTGGTATTTTCATTCCTTTATTACTAAAATACTTTATTCCATTAAATTCATATGTATTATGTGATGCTGAAATAACAACACCTGCATCAGCTTTTAATTTTCTAGTTAAATATGCTACTGCTGGAGTTGGAATAACTCCCAATAACTTAACATTTGCACCATAACTCAAAAATCCTGCAACCATAGCACTTTCAATTAATGTACCTGATATACGTGTATCTCTTCCAATTAAAATTGTTGGAGTATGAGCAGAATGTTTAGATAAAACATATGCTCCTGCTTTAGCAACTTTGTACACTAATTCAGGTGATAATTCTGTATTTGCTATTCTCCTTATTCCATCTGTACCAAAATATTTTCTCATATTTCTTCTTCCTTTCATATAAGACTTTACTTTAATCTAATTAATATTTTTTCTTTCAATGTTAATTTTATAATATGTGGTTCTTGTAATTCTATTCTTTTATTTTGCAATGCTAATTTAGGATTTGTAGTTGTTAATTGATCTAATCTTTCTTGTCCTATTATATTTTTTATCTTTTCTAAACTCTTTGGCACCAATGGATATATAGTATTTTCTCTATGAACATCACTACCTAAAAAATGTATCATATTATTTTTTAACAATTTTTGTACAATCATTTTAGCCTTTTTTCCATATATCCCCATTATACTTCCATAGTTAGCTTGCATATAAACACCTTTTTTTATCAAATCATATACAATTTCAGGTTCTTTTTGTATAAAACTATATCTTTCTGGATGTGCTAATACTGGTACAATTTTATTTTGTATCATTTCATAAACACAATTATATAAATCTAGTGGTTCATTATTTAATGGCATTTCAAATAAAACATAACTAGTATTATTTATTGTTGAAGCCTTTAATTCTTTTAATAATTTCATTATATTATCTGATAAATATATTTCATTTCCCAAATATAAATTTATATCAATTCCTTTTTCTTTTAAATTATCTAATATAACTTTTAACCACACTTGTCTTTCTGGTATATTTGTTTCATAATATCCTTCCATATAATGTGATGTTAATATTATAGAATCAAATCCAGCTTTTTTAGCTTCATTTATTAAATTAAAAGTTTCATCTATACTTCGTGATCCATCATCTATATTAGGTAATATATGTGAATGAAAGTCTATCATTCTTTCTCCTCTTTTCATTTAACATTTTAACTTTATATAGTATACATTTATCTGACAAATTTTGCAATATATTAAATCTAAAAGTTATAATATATAGTAAAATACACTAATACGCAGTTTGGGAAGACATCTATTAATACATATTAACTAGATTAACTCCTATATATTTGAATTATAATTAAACTAATTCATATGATTAGTCTGAGCAGCAAATTGTGTATTTTAATATATATTATAACTTTTAGATAAATCTTATTTCTAAAAAAATATTATAACTTTATTTTTTTGATCCATAGTAATATGTTTCTTCATATTTTTTTGCAGATATTGGAACCTTATTTAGGATAACTCCAACACTTTTTCCTCCAACACTTTTAATACTTTCTACAACTTTTTTTAATTTATCTTTTTTTGTACTTTTATGTGCTGCTACCACTATTGTAGAATCTACCATCTTAGCAAGAATTAAAGAATCTGTTACCAAATCACAAGGAGTTCCATCTATTATTATTAAATCAAAACTCTCCTTTAGTTCTTCTAATAATTCTTTAATTCTATCAGACATTAGCAGTTCAGAAGGATTTGGTGGAATATTTCCAGCAGTAATTACGTATAAATTTTCAATTTCTGTTTTTTGAACACACTTTGATATTTCACTTTTTTTATTTATACTTTCATCTATTCCAATAGTTGACAAATAATTTGATAATCCTGGTTTTCGAAAAACTTCAAAAATTTCATTTTGCCTACCTTTTCTCATATCTGAATCTATCAAAACAACATTTTTACCTGCTTGAGCAAAACTTATAGCTAAATTTGATGATATCCAACTTTTTCCCTCACCTGGAAAAGTAGAAGTTACTAATATTGTTTGTAAATCTTTTTTAATATTTATAAATTGCATGTTTGTTCTTAAAGTTCTGAACACTTCAGAAATAGGAGATTTTGGATCTTTATGTACTATTAATTCTTTTTCCATTATTTATTTCCCCCTTTTTTCTTTCTAGCACCATTCGTACATATGGGTATAGACACTAAAACAGGTACATGTAAATCTTGTTCTATCTCTTTTTCATTTTTTACTGTTGTATCAATCATATTTAATAAAATTATATATATTGATGAAACAACTAATCCAGCAATTGCAAATATTATTAAATCTCTTTTATGATTTGTTTGTAGTAGTGAATTTGAAACTTGTGGTTCGTCAACTTTTTGAACATTATTTATATTATATATTTCTGCAACCTTTTTTATAAATACATTTCCAATTTCATTAGTAATTTTTGTAGCATTTGCTGGACTTTCATCTACAACTTTTATTTTTATTAACTCTGTATTTTCAACAGTACTAACTGTTATATTCTTTCTTAATCTATTTACATCAATATTAAGATTTAGATTTGATATTACATTTGATAAAACCATATCACTTTCTATCAATTCACTATATGTAGACAATAATTTTGCATTAATAGTTACATCAGATGTTGTAATCGAATTTGTGTTGTTATTTTTATTAGATGATGTCAGCACTAAAGTCGTTGAAGCACTATATGTAGGAACTACTATTTTCATTGTATATATATATCCAATAACTAAAAAAATTGCTACTATTACTATTATTGTTATTTTCTTTTCCCAAAATATTTTTAATAATTCTTTTAAATCTAATTCTTCCATATCTTTTCCTTTTCTTTTTTATTAATCAACATTTTATCTAAAATATTAACTTTAATCAAGTTTATAAAATACTTTTGTTCTTTTGTTTTATAAAAAATCAAAAAGTATAATGTATTTGGAATTACTAAACATATTATTAATTTTATAATTATAGTTAATATTGATACATTTTTTATTATAGAACTAACTAATAAAGTAGTTATACCTACAATTATTGCTATAATTGTGTATTTTATAAATTTATAAAAATACTCTTTAACATTTTGTTTAAACACATATTTATATAATACATATGGTTCTATCCATAATGATGTTGTTAATGTACTTATAACTGTTCCTAAAAAAATTCCTATAATACCAATTCTTTTTACTAAAATAATTGATATTATAAAATTTATTACAGATTCAATTAAAGGTTTATATCTATCATGATAAAAATTACCTGTTGCATCTTTAAATGTTAAAACTGCTTTTCTCATTCCTCTTAAATAAAAAACAATTACTATAACAATTACTATACTAAAATCAAATAAAAATTGTTCACCTATCCAAATTTGAATAAAATCATTAAACAATACTATTAAACATATTGAACAAAATGAAAATATCCAAAATCCCATAAAAAATACCTTATTAAATACACTTTTTATTTTTTCTTTACTCTCACTAACTCCCAAATTTCCTACACTTGCAACTATTGCATCAAATATTTGATTTGTAACGATTTGTATTCCATTAATTATCATATAATAGTTTGAATATACTCCAACAGATATTATACCAACAAATTTTGATAAAATTATATTATCAGTTGAATTTACAACCATTCCTCCAACTTTATGAAACATCATTGCAAAAACATTTTTCTTTATTTTATTAAATTCCTCTTTTTTCATTGGTTTAATATCTTTATCTTTTAAATATGGATACATTTTATCTGCTTTTACTGAAATAGCTATATTTTCTAATATAGTAGATATTACTTCACAAATTAAATATAAAATAAAATTTTTAGTTAATAGTAATACAATAATTTGAGCTATATTATATAAAAAGTAAAATGTGTATTTATATATCATAGCAATATATTTTTTTTGATCACATATTATTAAAGATCTTTTATAAGAATAAAAATATGATACTCCTGTATTTATTACAAATAAAATATAAATTATATTTAAAGTTTGTATATTTGGTATGTCATTTATTAAATATTTATAAAAAGGAGTAAATCCTATTCCTAATATTAATATTATTAATCCAATTATTCTGTAAGATTTTTTATATAAATCCATTAGTGTTTTTATTTTTTCTTTATTATTTTCTGCCAATGGTTTATATAAACTATATGTCATTGCAGAACCAACACCTAGTTCAACTAGTGATAACATTGATAAAATATTTGTAAATAATCCATTTACTCCTAAGTATTCAGGAGACAAACATTTTACAAATATCATTCTAGTAATAAAACTTATTATAATACTAAATGCTTGTCCTATAAGAGATGTTATTAAATTAATCAAGCTTTTTTTAGTTCTTTGCATATCACTCATTTTTATTTTTTTCCTTTATCTTTTTTAATTTTTCAGATTCTTCATTTAGTTTATTAATATATTGAGCAAATATAAATAATATAAAGATTATGTATTTATTATTATAGTAATCAAAAATAGATGCAAATAAATATATAAATAATCCCATAGATATATTATTTGAAATAAAGCTATTTCTGTCTTTATTTATCATTTTAATACATAACTTAATAATATATAAATATGCTATTAGTGCTATTATTCCACCATTATATAAAATATCTAATATTATATTATGAACATGGTTAATTCCAAATCTTTCCAAAAGTATACTTGTATTTTGTAAACCATAACCAAAAATAGGTGCTTTTGTAATATAATATCTAGCCTTTTCCCATATAAACGTTCTTCCTGACAATGTAGTATTTTTTCCTAGATGATTTTCCAGAAATTTTTCAAAATGTATTTGTCCATTAAACATTACAATAAAAATAAACATAAATATTATAAAAATTAATATAACTTTAAAGTTTAGTATCTTTTTCCATATTGGTAATTTGTTAGTTAATATAAAAATAAAATATAGTAAAATCATAATAACAGATGTAATAGAATTAACATATAAGTATGAGAATCCTATAATTATGAAAATTGGCCATACCCATATACTAATTTTATTTTTCATTATATATGAATAACACGTTAGACAAATAAATAATGGAAATTCTATAAAAAATGAAGAGTTATCATATCCTAAAAAATAATATTGCCAATGCATTAATTGATCTACATACATTCCTGTTTTTGAATATTTTATCATAGTATATACATTAATTAATGATAACACTGTTAATACTATACATATAGACTTTAAATAACTTTTGCAGTCTTCTTTTATACCTAATTCTGTTAATGCACATATACCTACAACAGATATTAATTGTACAAACTGACTCCAAACATTTGTAAAATTACCATTAAAAATTGTAGAAATAATAAATGTTGTTTGAAATATTGTTAATGCTAATAACATTTTTGAAATGGTTCTATATTTACTTATATACCAAACAAATATACATATACTTACTATAATTTTATAAATATCATATATACTATCTAATGTATTTCCTATAATGTAGACAGGTGGCTTTATATATGGAATTATTAATAAAATAAATATAAATATTTTATATCTTTTGTTCATATAATTTCCCCTCTATTTTTCAAAACTACTTTTTTTACTTAATCTTTTTTCAAATGCTAAATTTATAATTTCCTTTTGTTTATCAAAATCTGTTATTTTTTCTGAATCATTTATACATATCATTTTATGTTTTCCTTTTTCTATATCATTCAAAATATCTTTATTATCATCAGATATAGTATAAAATTTGCCAAAGTTAATTTTTCTTGGATAAAACTTTCCACTTGCCAATTGCCAATCCTTAATTAAGTATTGGTTTACATCTTCTTTATTTCTAAATTTATTTTTACTTGTTCTTTGTAGTACTTCACTTTCTTTTTTCCATACCTCTTGAAAAGTTGACTTTAAAAAAGAAGTTGGTAAATGAAAATATTTAATTCCTGGAAAATTTGGCCATACTTTTAAGATTATATTTCTATATAATCCAATTCCATATTTAAGATTATACCATTTAAATCTATTTTTTTTAATACATTCTTTCATTTTAAAATTAGAATTTATTATTTCAATTCCATTTAATAAAATATGTGGAAAAATAGTTGTTTTATCTGGAATTATTGTATTTAGTACAGCTGTTTCACATGGTAACCCCTTTTTAAAAAAATCTTCTTTTTTTACATAGTTATTTAAAAATGTATCATCATTAAAATATACAAATTTTTCTTCTAAATCTTTAATTCTATGTAAATTTAGTTCTATTGGATTTGCACTAAATGTAGGTAAATATTCCTTTGGTATATAATCAGAATGTTTTACTATATTTAATTTTGGATGTTCTATATTTAACCATTTAGGCAAATGTCCACAAGTTACAAAATGAATTTTGTTTACCCATGATGCATATTTTTCTACTGCTCTAAACCAATATTTTAAATTATCCCAATCTCTGTACCTTATATTTCTATTATCAATATTTTTATTATTTTCTTCATATTTTGCCTTTTCTTTTTGCCATTGTTCATCATTACTATCTACCCATATTAAAACAAAATCAATCTTATCGTTTTTCATTTTTTCTCCTCTAAATTAATTATTAATTTCACTTTTGTGTTTATTTTGGTCTTCTTTTTTAGGAATTTTCATATAATCTCCATATAATTGTTTTAAAACAAAATCATAATTTTTTGGTCCTTTTAATGTAAATTTCTCAAATTTATAATCTTGGGTTTCATCATATATGGTCTTTTCAAACATTTCTTTAAATTTATATGCTCCCATAAAATTTACTACATATTTAGATTCTTCATATTTATATTTCTTCATTACTTTATCTAATTTTTCTAAACATTTATATGTATTAAGTATTTTTTCAAAATTTATAATCTTTCCTATATATATAAGTATTGTTTCATGTATAGGTCTATTTTTTGTTTCTTGATTAACAATTTTAGAAAATTCTGAATATTT
>CANTHA010000043.1 GCA_947653375.1 uncultured Clostridium sp.
CTTACCTGTTCCCGGCATTAAATATACTCTTGCAATAGATTTTTTTCTTCTTCCTCTTCTTCCATTTCTTTTAACAACTTATGCTGTCTTATTCTTTCAGCAAGATCTTCACCATTTGTTTTATTCATTTCTTCTTTACTATTTTTATTGCTATCAGACATATTGACCCTTCACCTCCAGTATATAATCTAATTTTCTTTTAGTCCCTTTCTTACAGATTTTTCTATTTCTTCATTTATAGTATCTTTTGAAGTATCCCCTATTGCTGCAAGAACTTCTTTTGACTTATAAATTTCCTTTGCTAATTGTTTTTCCTCTTTTCCTAAAGCTTTATATTTATCACTATTAATAAATTTTTCTCCTCTTTCCCTTGAATTATCTATATCTTTGATAAACTCTTTAGACGCATCTATAATTTTATCATTTTGCATTGATGGATTTGAACTTTTTAATTTTTTAGTTGAATTAGAAATCGAATCTAAACTTACACTAATACTATTTTTTATATTACCCATCTGTACATCTTCAATCATATCCATTACTTTTACATTAGCATCAGATATTCCGTTAGCTTCTAGTTTTCCTTCCATTTTTTGTAATTGTTTTGCTAAATCTATTTCATTTTTATCTGTTAATTTACTTATATTTGCTTCTAATAAATCAGCACTCTTATTATATAATTCATTATCACTTAAATTACTATTTGCTATTCTATAATTTTCATAAGCACTTGCTAATTTTTTAGCCTCTTTATCCATTTTTAAATTATTTATATCTTCATCTGCATATGTTGCTATTTTTCTAGTAAATCTTCCACCAGGTGTAGAATACCCTGTAATTACTCCCGCAGAAGCACTTCCTGTAGCTCCTGCAACCATTGCTCCAGTTGCTAATTTAGGCATAAATTTTGCTGTAGCAGCTAATTGTCTTATTGTCATCTGTTTTAAACCTTTTTTTAAATAACCTTTTGGATCTGATTGAAAATCTGCTTTAAACTCTCTAAAGTTATCTTTTTTATCACCTATATAATCTGACATTGCTCTAGAAAAAGCTGATCTATTATCCTTATTAGTATAACCATTATTTTGTTTTGATGTTGCTTGTGATTGTCCTCCATTAGTAGAAGAAACTGCAACTTCTTTTCCTTTATCTATAGCCTTTCCTGTACCTGATTTAGCACCAGATAATACTCCAGATACACCTTTCTTTATTGGCTTACTCTTATCATTAGATCCTCCTTTTCCTTCCAATGGAGGTATAGGTTTACGGTCAATTGTTGGTTTCTTTTTATTTGAGTCAGATAATTTTTTATTGTTTTTATTTGATCTACCATTTGCTAATCTGCTTACACCATTACCTATCATTGCACCTGCAGCAACCATTCCTTCCATTGTACTTGCTCTTTCAAATCCAAATATCTTCTTAACAATATCTTCTGCTTTAAATATGAAAAGTATTGCTATAATTGCAAATATCATATTTGCTAGGGATGGTGATGTATCCAATACACTTATTGCTGATGCTACAAATACCATATATATTATACAATGAAATGGTTGTATTAAAACATTATATAAAAACTCTTTCATCCAAGTATCCAATGCTTGTGACTTACCATCTCCTAATTTATCTATTGAATAAGTAATTGTTATTAAAGGAGAAATTACAATAAGAAATCCTAATGTAAGTAAACGTTTCATATACATTACAAACAATGCAAGAGTAACACCTATAAGCATAATATATACTATCAAAGAGCCCCATCCTTGTACAAAACTTATACTAAATATTTCTTTAAATAATTCCGTACTATAATTAGACATAACTCCAGTATTTGCATTTGCAAATGAATGAATTAAATCTACTAGCTGATTATTTAGTACAATTACTAATACTATTATGTAATGCATAAAAAACAATATCGTAAACCCAACTATCCAATCTACTAGCATCTTTTTATACATTGCTTTTTCACTAGCAATTGAAGAAATGGCCATTCGTATTCCTATATATATAAGTACAGCTAAAGAAACTACAATAGCTAAATTTCTTAAAGCAAAATACCATGTCGCAACACCTGTTCTAAATTGTTTTACCATACTTTCATTTGCACCACTTCCTTTAAAATCAAAGAAATTGATATTTAAAATATTAACTTGCTGATTTCTCTGATTACTTCCGGTAAATATTATATCTTCTGCTGTCAATGTGGCACCTGCTTCACTAAAACCACACATTTGTGTCAAAATAGTTTGAAAGGTTAATGTGATAACAGCACAAATAGCTCTAGGAATCCACGTCAATATACCTATTATTCCATCTAATATAGTTCCTCCAACATCAGTCCATGTATTATCTGCATCTTCAAAATCTTCTTCTAAATTTATATCTGCAGCATAACTTAATATTGGAAAACTTACATTAAATGCCATTATGAAAACCATAAATATTACAATAATTGTTTTAATTTTTTTACCCATAATTAATTTCCTTTCATACTTTCTTGATGATACCTCAATTCTTTAATACTTTCTACTAAATCAGAATACTCAACTTTAGTTGCATTTTCATCTCTTTTTATACTATCTTCATATGTTCCTACTTCTGTAATATAATCTACTAATTTTTCATTAGTTAATTTTGATACATGATCGTCTATTTCTTCTTTTGTTACGTCTTTTACTTCTTTATTTTTCTGTTTTGCTATATTTTCTTTAATATAAACTTCAAAATTCCCTCTACAATTTTCTCTTTCCATACTAACTGTCTTTTCTTCTGCAATTTTATCAATTATTTCATTAATATCTTTCATATTCATACCAGTATTTTTACCTTTTAAGTTACTTCTCTCACTCTTTGGAACAGTTATAGAACTATATATAGCATTTTTTATAATTTTCTGTTTTTCTGAATCATTCATATTAATAAATCTTTCTTGTATATCTTTTTCTGTTATTTGAGATTTTTTAACTTTTTCTTCTTTTGCAATTATATTTTTTATTTGATTATCTATAGATTTATTAAATCTTTCTTCATTAAATTTAACATTTTCTTTTTTAAATACTGTTTTAACCTCTTTTTTAGCTTTTTGTTTTAATTTATTTAGTTCTTTACTTACTGTTATAACTTTATTTGTTTTATTTGCTTGTTTATCCTTTTTCTCTTTTGTTTTTTCCACCTTTCCCTTATTGTTCTTCTCTTTGTTACTATCTAATTTTTGAGTATCCTCAACAGAAGGTACAATCTCATCTTTTTCATCATTTACATTTACAAGTAATTCTATTTCTCTCATTGCAGATATTTTATAAATAACTTTTTCTATTGCTTCTTTTGGTATTGTTTTATTTTCTGATTTTAATACTTCTTCTAACTCATTTCTGTCAATATCAGGATTGTTAATTAATTTTGCATATTCTTTAGCTATATTTTCTTCCAATTTATTTATAGCAATTTCATGTTGTGTATTATTAATATTTTTATTAATATTTTTATTATAGCTTTCACCTAAAGCCCTTATATTTTTTATTGCACCATATGTTCCTAATGTCATTCCATTCATAACTTTATTTCTTGCATTTTTTATTACTTTTGATTTTCCTTTATATTTTTTATTATCATATATTCCTTTTTCATTTTGTTTACTATATGAATTTATTCCTTTTTTCAAATTTTTAGTTGCATTACTAGCCATAGCTAGTCCTTCTGTGCCATCTGCTATAGTCATTGGTATAGCTGCAGCAAGTTGTGCTGTTCCTAACACACTACTTAATGTTTGTGACATTCTGGCTTTTATTTCTTCTTTATTTTTATCTTTAATTTTAGTTTCTTTATCAACTAATCCTTCTGCTATTGTATTGCTATCGATATTATTACTTTTTGTTAATTCTCCAATGTTATATACATTTTTGCCAACTTTTACTGTACTCTTTCCTGTTGCACTCGCCTCTTCTATAGATTTTTGTACATCTCTTATTTTATCTATTCTTTTATAATCTTTTGTTTTATTATATATGTTACTTATTGGCTTTGTAATTGGTTTAGCAACAACTTTAGTAGCTTTTATATTCATCTTCATAAATCCTTTTGCTATTTTTCCTGCTCCCATAATAACTGCTGTTGATTTTATAGCATCTTTTATTGAACCTGATTTAATTCCAAATATTTTCTTTAATATAACTTCTGCTTTAAACATAAAATTAATTAATAGTACTGCCATAATAGTTCCCATAACAGAAGTTCCAGCCATTTTAAAAGCTAAACTAACAAATACTGTATAAAGTAACACATGTACACTTTGTAATAATACATTAAAAGTATACTCTCTCAACCAATTAGTAAATGATTGAGACTTATTATCTTTTATTTTATCAATAGAATATGTTACACCTAATATTGGAGCCATAAATGTTAATATAGCAACTACTAGAAAACGTTTTATATATATAAATAAAAATCTAAGTAATAAATAAACTAATATCATATACATAACTAATGATGACCATCCTATACTAGCTTGAATTGCATATGAACCAGCACGTACAGAATCATATAAAGACTCCTCTGCTCCACCAAAACTGGCATTAATTAATTCAATTAATGATGTATTTATTGCTAATATTGCTATCATTATATAATGTATGAAAAATACAATTATGAAACTTACTAACCAACTTACAAGCATTTGTTTATATTTTGCTTTTTCTTCAGCTATATTAGATAAAGCCATTCTTATCCCTAAATATAATAATGTAATAAGTAACCCTATTATAGATACTGTTCTTATAATGTAATATATAACTACTATAGTCTCTCTAATAACATATATAATACTATCTTGTTCAATTTTTTGTCCTCCTGCTGTAGCAAAATTAAAGAAATTTACATCTAAAAGTGGAACTTTATTGTTTACTAATTTTTCTATAGTCAAACTCATTTCCTCTCCTGCTACCCATCCAGCAATATCATCAATAACTATCTCAAGAAGAGACGTATATCCTATAAATACCATTCTAATTACATATGTAACAATTCCTATAAACCAATCTAATATTTGTGCTAATGTATCTAAAATAAACTCAAAGTCATATGTCTGTGCACTAAATGTTCCTTCTTGTGTTCCTTCATAGTCAAAATCTCCTGTACCTTCATCATTCCAGTTACTTGCTGTACCATCAGGCCATGTATATGTTTCATATCCTTTTACATTTTTTGGACTTCCTTTATATCTTAAAATTGTAAAACCATCATTGTATACATTTCCTATTACTACTTGTTCTGTAGGACCTTTGCCTTTACTTCCAGAAGCATGTGCAACTTTTCCATCTCCTACATAAATCATAACATGTCCACCTCTAGATGCTGTTCTTGGTCTACATAGTAAATCACCTTTTTGCAATGCATTTTTACTGTAACTAATACGTTTAAACTTTGGTGAATTATATAATCCAGGAGTATCTAAACACCCCAAACCAGCATTACAAGTTTTATTATATACAAATGATGCAAAAGAAGAACAATCAAAATACATTAACTTTCTTTTCGTTTTATTGCTAAATCCAATTGTTCTTAATGGTTGAGAATATCTTAATATTTTCTTGTTATTACCCTCATTTACAAATCTTTTTGCAAAGTCAGCAACTGTTTTTTGTTGTTCTTGAGTTAATTCTGCATGTACATTTTCAGGGAACATAAAAAGAACTGATAAAATTATTATAAATATGATTAAAATATTTTTTATCTTTTTCATCTTATATTTCCCCTTTCTTGCTTTTTATTAACTATCTATCTCTTCAAATTCAAATGCTCTGTTTATTTCTGAATTTAATATTAAACTTTCATCACTATGAATATATGTATATAATGGCAATTCATAGTCTTCTTTTCCTTTTATATCATATATATTTGTACCTTTTTCTACTTCACCTTTATAATTATCGTATAAAATAATTCCATGTTCATTTGTTACATTAAATTGAATTTTTACACCTTTTAAAGCATATTCTATCTCAATATAATTATCTTCTACTTCATATTCATTGAAATCATCCCATATTTCTGTTAAATTTGAAATAAATTTTTTTGAACTTTTAGTTTGTCTAAACTCTTCCACTAAATCTATAAAACCATCATATATAGATTCATCATTTTCTACTCTATAAACTGAAACTGTATTAGTTCCAAAAAATACATATATATTTTTATCTTTATAACCAATAATTCCTAAAGAATCATAATTAGGTTGTCCTAACTTGTTAATAATTTCTTCTTGACTTGTACCTACTTTAATTCCATTTATAATTGGTTCATCATAATTATTCAAAAATACTATATTATATATTTTTTTAGAGATATTTCTTACCATAAAATCATCATATATTAAATAATCATTTTTTACTTCTTTTCTATTTTTTAACTTAACCTTACTTATTTCCCACTTATTATTAACTATATCATTTAATATTCTTGAATTTACTTCATATTCTTTTTGTTCTTCACTAGAATAGTTTTGTAACATTTTTTTAGAATTCTGAATTGAAAAATAATTTTCAACTCCGTTATAATATATATTTCTAACTGTATTATTTTCTTTGTCACAAAAAACTGTTATTATAAGATTTTTATCTTTATCTATTAACCTAAAATTATCATAATATAAGGTATGTGCAACTATATTTATAAGATCTGTATAAAATTCTTCATTACTTTCTTCATCTTCAAATAAATCAACCTTAAATCTTAAATAAATATCTTTTGATATATTATCAACTTTCGAATCTTCTTCTTTTATGTATTCATTTCCACTATAAATTATATATTCTTTAGCTGTTTTAAAATCATTTGCAGAATAATATTCTTTGTTTTTAACTTCTTTAATATAGTTTTTTTCTTGAATAATTTGTACTGCTACTATAAATATAATTATACTAATTATAATAGCTATACCAATAATAATATGCTTCTTTTTTAAACTTTGTATTTTATTAAATATGCTTTTTATAAATTTATCCATATTTTAATTTCCTACCTTTGACAAACTTTTAACAGTAGCATTATCACTCATGCTTTGTACAGTAATAGAATTCTTAACACATAAAATATTTCTTAAAACTCTTTCTCCTCTTGACAATGTTGTTAAAAATATTACTGCTAATAAAGGAGCTTCCTCCATAATATTTGATGCTATAACCATAAAAATTGTATATAAAAGAGCATGTAGTGGTTGTATCATTAAATTTAATGCATATTCTTTTAACCAAAGATTGAAAGAACTGGCTTCACCGTCTCCTACTTTGTCAAAAGCATATAATACCAATACTAAAGGTGAAATAACAACTAAAAATGCTACATTGAATAACCTTTTTGCATATATCCAAAAAAACTTTAATTGATAAAATGTTAATATCCAATACACAAGAGTAGGTATTAATATTGAAAATCCTTTAGCTGTTGACGTAGTTGCACTATTAAATAAATTATCTTCAATATTTATTATCTGATTACCACATAATGCAATCATTATTTGCTCACATAACTCACATAAAACTTGACTTATTGCTAATATTATTATCATTATATATGGTAATATCATCATTATAACAAAACTACTTACCCAACCCATTAACATTTTTTTATATTTTGCTTTTTCTATTGCTATACTCGCTATAGCAATTCTTATTCCTGCATATATCAATACTGCTAAATTTGCAACTATTCCTATATTTCTAATTCCATAAAAAAATCCTGCAATATTATTTTTTAGTATACTACCTAAATTACTATCTGAAGCCTCTGATGTAAAAAAATCTATCTTAAAGAAATCTATCTTATTAAATACTAATTTCTGTATTGAAAATCCACTACCATATTGTTCATTAATTTGTTTTGAAGATCCATTTTCTGAAAGAATATATAAAAAGAATCTTACTGTTGTTGGAATAACATTCAAAACTCCTACTAAATTCTTTATAACAGAGTTTTGAGTTCCATTACCAATTTTATATGGTTCTTCTTTACTATTGTTTCCAATTTTAGAACTACCCTTCTCACTATCTTTCATATATGTATCATGATCTATTTGCATTTCTTCAAGAGTACTCTTTTTAGTTCCTTCATATGTTAATGAAACTTTCGGAAAGAAAATGCCACTAATAATAACTATTAATAAACTTATTGATATTATTTTTTTCATGACATTTCCTCCTTTTATCTTCTTACAATATTATTTAAATTAGTTTCAACAAATTCAAATTCTTTTCTTGTAGGCCTAATTGCTATTACAGCTGAATCATTACCAACTTTTAATAACCCCTCACCTCTATTACAAGTAATTAAAAAGTTTGCTTCTCCCTCACTTAACTTAAATATTTCTTTTATATATTGTATTTCTGATTTATCTTGTGCTAAAAATAGTTTAGTATCAGATGACGTTAAAACAGCTTGAACTTCTGGTTTTTCATAAAAGTCTTGAAACTTTTGAGACATAACAGCTAAAGAAACATTTCTTTTTCTTGCACGTCTAGCCATAGTATTTAAAAAGTCTACAGCTTCAGGATAAGGCAATAGCATCCATGCTTCATCTATTAGAACTCTCTTTTTTGTTGCTTTACTTTTATCTTCACTATTTTTCTTTACATACTTTTCCCAAATCCATGATAATAATATCTGTTGTGCTAATGGTCTTGCAAATCTTTCTTCAAGTTGAGAAATATCTAAATTTATAAATGGTACATCTTCTAATAAGTCAAAAGTTGACTGACCATCAAAATATGCCATTTGCCCATCATATTCTCTTATATATTGTTTCATAACTTTCATTAAATAACTATAATGAAATCTATAGTCCTCATTTTCATTACTTCTTGCTTTATTTATAATTCTATTATACCAAGATCCTATAGTAGGCATCCTCTTCTTAATTCTTCCAAAATAATCTTTCTTTATTTCAGAAGAATCATTACTTGAAATATATAAACTATTTACATCATTATTTATTCCTAATGACGCATATTCTTCTGCTACAGATTCTGCAATTATCTGTTTTGTTAGCTCATTTACTTCTGCACTTCTAGTACTTCCTCTAGCCATTGTTAATAATGCTTGTGTAACATCTTCAACTTTATTTTCAACATTTAATACTGCTCTTTCTCTACCTGTTATTTCATCTTTAACTGTTTCTGGTTCTATATCAAATAAATTAATTATAGTATTTGAATTTGGACTTATTGTTACATTTACTCCACCTAATGACTCTGCTACTACTCCATATTCTCCTTCTGCATCTAAAGCTAAACTTTCAATTCCCATTAATACTGAAGAACGTGCTGTTAAAGTTTTTATTGTTACACCTTTACCAGCTCCAGACTTTCCAAATATAACCATATTATAATTTGTTAAAGTAGGACTAAAATTATCAAATAATACTGGCAAACCTGTTTGAACATTAAATCCTATCGGAATGCCTCTTTCATGTCCTATTTCTGATGTAAAAAATGGAAAAACTGTTGACATAGAATTTCTATCAAATACATGTTTTTTATTTATTTTATTTTCACAAAATGGCAAATTACTTTTAAATGCTTCTTCTTGTACTGCCCATGCTGGTTTAACATCAATTAATGTCTTTGACATTTCTGAAGAAAGTAATTCTGTATATTTATCTAATTCTTCTAAATTATAAGAAAATAATGTACAAATCATAGAGGATTCATATAATTTATTAAAACCTGCTGCAATTTGATCTCTTAATTCTTCTGCCTCTAATCTTTTTTGTTCTAATAATCTTTCTCTATTTATATCTCCTCTTTTCAATGCAACTATTCTTTCAGACTCTAATTCATTTATTGTTCTATTTAATTCATTTTGTGATGTACTCTCTCCTTTTGGAGTTATAAATACAGATATATTAGCATCTCCAAAAGTATACATAGATCTTAAAAACTCTGGAAATGTACACATTCTAGGTATAGCAGATACTATCATACTTCTTGCATACCTAGTTTTTGATGAAAATATCTCTAAATGATTTGTAAAAGTTGCATCTATCCCTGCAGGAGCAATTAAATCTTTTAACCCCTTTTTCTTTAAACCAAAATTTGTATCATTTTTATCTTGTTCAGGTGTTATACTTTTATCACTATTTGTTTTCCTTCCAAAGATTCCCATATCTTTTCCTCTTTTCTTTAAATATCTTTTTTGCTATTCAAAACTTCTTCTTTAGATTTTTGATATAATTCATCATCCATCTGATTTTTATATTCATCTAATATTTCTAATGCTTTTTTAGCTATCTTTTCTTCATTTCTTCTCTTTTCATCTGCAATAGTTATGCTATTTGTTGCTAAATTAACTGCTTCTCTATCTATCATATCATTTATTACTTCTTTTTTCTTTTCTAAAGCATCTTTTCCTGTACTATAAAGAGCATCATATTCAGCATCTAATGCCTTTTTCAAACTCATTACTTCAGATTCGTCTCTATTATATGCTACATATAATAATTCAGATAATTCCTCTGAATTTAATATTTTACCTACTACACCTGCAGAACCTAAAGCTCTAATAGCAGTTTGGGTTCTAGTATATAATTCTGAAAAACATAAATTATCAATTTCATCATCTGAAAAACTTCCACTTGTTTCTATTTCAGCAGAATAGTAAGATATAACTAGATATGTTTTTTGCTGTAATATGTCTCTATTTCCACTCATTCTTGATATATATTCAGCTATATCTGCACCATATTCTAATACATTTTCTTTTCTTCTTTTTTCAAAACTAAATTTATTATATTGCTTTTCGTCTCCATTACTTTTAGCTAATCTCATATTATCTTCAGTTTTT
>CANTHA010000044.1 GCA_947653375.1 uncultured Clostridium sp.
TTGAAAAGAAGAAAGCAAAAGAAATATGAATTAAAGAAAGCTTTAAAAGGTTGTACATATGGAGATGTAAATGATAAAAAATATGTAAAAGAATTAATGTATGATTTACTTCAAAAAGAATATGGAGTAACAGAAACAAATATTTCAAAGGCAATACCTTTTGATATACCATCTTTGCTAACACCTCAAGATAAATTTGATATTTTAATATATGCATATAAAAGAGAATTTGGATATGAAGCATTAACAGAATTAGTTAAAAAGTATCAATTAGCTGAATTAAAATTTTTGGAAGGAGAAACAAAACCTTCATATGTAATAACAAATGACGAAATAGAAGATATTTTTGAAAAAGAGAATATTGTTTTAGCATTTTCAGAAAAACTAGATGTTGTAGTACAAAGAATATATCAACATTATAAGGGATACAGTTGTATAGATGAAATTAGAGACATGAATATAGATGGTGTTTCTGGCGGTGTATCAGGACTTCCAGAAAGTTTTTTAAGTCAAGTTGCACAAACAGATGGAGATTACTTAAATCAAATAGCAGAACATAAAGTTCCAAGAGCATGTGATAGTATTTGGATATTTTTCCAAGGTAAATCTATAAGATTAGCATTTTTATCTTTTGGAACAGAAGCTGAATTAAAAAGAGTATGTCAAAATATTTATAAATATAATAATCCTGGACAATTATCAGATACAAATGGATATAAAATAAACGAAATGAAAGATGGTTCTCGTGTTGTTGTTGTAAGACCAAGTTTCTCTGAAACATGGGCATTCTTTGTAAGAAAGTTTGATGTTAAAAGAGCTACTTTAGAACAATTAGTAACATTACCAGGAAGTGATGAAGCTATAAAATTATTAAAATTTTTAGTAAAAGGAGCAAGAATTACTTCAATTACTGGTGAACAAGGTTCAGGTAAAACAACATTATTAATGGGAATGATTGAAAATATATATGAAACAATGAATATACGTGTTCAGGAAACTGCATTTGAGCTTCACTTAAGAAAAATATATCCAACAAGAAATATTTTAACTTTCCGTGAAACAGATACAATTTCTGGACAAGAAGGTCTAGATGTTCAAAAGAAGACTGACGGTTCTGTAAATATTATAGGTGAGGTTGCAACAGATCCTGTAGCATCTTGGATGATACAAGCTGCACAAGTTGCTTCTAAATTTACATTATTTACTCACCATGCCAAGACATTTCCAAATTTAGTAACAGCACTTCGTAACTCTATGCTTAGAACAGGTGTATTTAATGATGAGAAAACAGCAGAAGAACAAGTTATACAAGTATTAAATTTTGATATTCATCAAGTAAAAGATTTTAGAGGTAGAAGATATATAGAAAGAATAACAGAATGTATTCCAATAGAAGAAAAAAATCAATATACATATGAACATAGAAAAGAAAAGACATTGGAAGGAAAATTTGATAAGTTTTTTGATAATGCAACACATTTTTTTGAGAAAACAACAGATAGGAAATTGTATACATATAGAAATATATTAGAATATGTTGATGGTGAATATGTTATTACAAATCCTATAACAGATATAAACATAAAAGAAATGAGAAACAACATGGATGAAGCAGATGTACAAGAATTTGATGCATTTATTAAGAAACATTGGGAAAGTAAATTAAGTGGTGAAATAGTATAATATTTTAATAATTAAAAGTACCAAAATTGATAATACTAAAAAGGAGGTGCTAAAAATAGGTGAATAATACAACAATATTTTATATAATGGGTGGCTCGGCAGTAGCTTTTACATTTGTAATTATATTGTACATTCTTTTATCTAAAAGAATGCAAAAATCTGAATATAAAAGAATTCAGAAATTACAACAAGGAACAAAAGTAAGTAACTTTTCTTCAGAAATATTATTTCAAAAATTGTATATTACTTATATAAAAATACCATTTTTAAAAAAATATATTTTAAAATTAAGAAGAAGAATTGAAATTATTAATATACAAGATGAGTATAATACAAGAAAAGATACTGCAAAGATATTAACTAAAACACTTGTTATTATAGTACCTGTAATAAGTATAACATTGATAATTACTTCAAGTAATATTTTATTAATGTGTATTTTGTTGATTTTTGAAATTTTTATGGTAGATACATTAATAGATGGATTAGTAGATAAAATTGATAGTAAATTGTTAAAAGAGCAAATTGAATTTTTCTCTGAAATTAGACATGCTTATCATGAATTTAATATGGTTGAAGAAGCTATATATCAAGTATCACAAGATGATGAATTAAATGTTTCAAGACAAGGAGAAAAAATATATGATGTATTGATTTCAAATGATCCAGAGACAGAATTAGAAAAATATTATGATGTAGCTCCAAATACTTTTTTAAAAGAATTTGCAGGAGTATCTTATTTAACAAAAGAATTTGGAGATAGAAAAGTAAATGGTGCATCACTATATTTGAAAAATGTAAATAATATTACACAAGAAATGCAATTAGAAATTTTAAAGAGAGATAAATTAAACTATGTATTTCAAAGTTTAGCAGTTATTTCAATTGCACCAATATTGTTATTAGAACCATTAAAAAATTGGGCAATATCAAATTTTTCATTTACGGCTAATTGGTATTTAGGAAAGCCTGGAATGATTGTTCAAATATTAATTTTGCTAATTACATTTATTTCTTACATTTTAGTTAGGAAATTAAAAGATAATGGTTCAACAGGAATAAATACAAAAAATACAGAAAATCCATGGCAACAAAAATTATATAAGAAAAAATCGATTAAAAAATTTGTAGATTTGTTTATTCCTAAACAAGGAACAAAAGAGTATAGGAAGGTACAACAATTACTAAAAGATTCAGCCTCATCTTTAAAAATAGAATGGCTATATGTAAATAGAATTGCACTTACTATTCTAATATTTATAGCATCACTTATTGTTTTTGTTCAATTACATAGAGTTGCAATAAATTATGTTTATACAGAGCCGACAACAGATTATAACATAATAGGAGGGCTTTCTATTAAAGATGAAAAAAAAGCTATAGAAATAACAAAACAAGATAATGTATTTTTAGATAAGTTTAAAGGAAATTTAAGAATAACAGAAAAAGAAATAAAATTTGCAGTGGAAAAATCTAAATATTATGAACAAGCAGATGAGAAAGAAATAAATACAGCTGTACAAAGAATTAATAAGAAATTGCAAGTAATAAACAGTGAATATTTACAATGGTTTGAATTATTACTAGCATTTGTGTTTGCACTAATTGCATATATGGTACCTATGTGGGTATTAATGTTCCAAGTTAAAATGAGACAACTAGAAATGGAAGATGAAGTTATGCAGTTCCAGACAATTATACTTATGCTTATGAGAATAGAAAGAGTTAATGTTGAAATTATTTTAGAATGGCTTGAACGTTATTCAAATATATTTAAAGCACCAATTACAAAATGTTTAAATAACTATGAAGCAGGAGCATGGGAAGCATTAGAACAAATGAAAGAAGAAGTTTCATATTTACAATTGATAAGAATTATAGAAAGTCTACAAGCAGCAGTAGAAAAGATACCAATTAAAGATGCATTTGATGAATTAGATTCAGAAAGAGAATATTACCAAGCAAAAAGAAAAGAGTCAAATGAAAGACTAATTAGTAGAAAAGGAATGATAGGTAAATTTATTGGTTTTGCACCTATGGTATGTATGTTTGTAGGATATTTAATTATACCATTAGTATTTATAGGTTTAACAAGTATGTCATCTTCATTCTCATCAATGTCATCAATGAAATAACTTTTGTAAAGAGAGGAGTATACATAAATGGAAAATGCATCAAAAGCTTTAATAATGGCTGGTAGTGTTTTAATTGCATTAATGATTATAGGAGCTTTACTTTTAATGTTTAATAATTTATCTAGTTATCAAAATACAAACAATGATAATGAAATGCAAGCTCAAATTATTGAATTTAATAATCAATATGAAACTTATAATAGAGATGATGTTAGAGGTAGTGATTTATATTCATTATTAAATAAAGTTATTGATTATAACAGAAGAAAGTCAGAAGTTGCAACAGGAAATGATGAAGGTCAGCAATTACGATTTCAAGCTATGTCAATTGTATTTGAATTTAATAATAAAGAAAATTTAAAAAAGTTAACATATGATAATGAAAATAGAATTTTTGAAAGTAAATCATATGAATTAAACCAAAAAACTGTGAATTCAATAGAAAAAGAAATAACAAACAAAGTTTCAAAAATCGAAGACAACCATGGTAAATCAGGTTTAACAAATTTGACTACAGGTATAGAAAAATTATTTGATAAAAAAGATAAATTTGACCAAGATACAGCAACAAAATTATGGAACAGTAACAGTAAAGTCCAAGTTAAAAATTATAGTGAAATAGAAAACTATAAAGAAGATATTTATATATATTATGAATATTTACAATTTAAAAGAGCACATTTTAAATGTATTGATACAGGTTATGGAAAAACAGGAAGAATTATAAGTATGATATTTGAATTTACTGGAGATATTGAATAATTAAGGAGTAAAAATATGGAAAATGCATCAAAAGCATTATTAATTGCAGCAAGTGTTTTAATAGGTTTATTAATAATTTCATTAGCAGTTTATTTATTTATAACTTTTGGAACACAGTCTGCTCAAATGCATAGACAAATTGATGAAAATAGATTAGGTGAATTTAATAGTCAGTTTACTTCTTATGAAGGTAAAGATGGATTAACAATTTATGACGTTATTACAGTTGCAAATTTAGCAACTGAAAATAATAAATATTATGAATTTAAAAGTAGAGGAAAATATGAAAATAAAGGATTAGATTATTATATTACTGTTATATTAGAAGATCAAAATATTGGGTATGGAAATGATAAAAATACTACTGATATTAATAATGAATATAATAATTTGATAGATAGGGATATTAATAAAATAAATGAAAATAATTCTAATTTAAAGCAATATGAATGTCAATCAGCTAGTGTTAGTAAAACAACAGGAAGAGTATATGAAGTTATTTTTAAAGAAAAAAAGTAACTAAATTATTAAAAATATTGTAAACAAATGCAATATATGTTATAATAAAAGAAGGATATAAAAATGAAAAAATTAGCTGTATTTTTTTTAATAATAGTTATTATTATCGTAGGAATGTCATATATATACTTGAATTATAAAGCAAATTATAATAATGCTAAAAAAGAAAATATACAATTTGATAGTTATTATAATCAGGAAATATCAGGTGTAGAATTAACTACAATTATTAATAAAGCTTATGATAATAATATTATAAATGAAATTCAGAAAAATAATAAAGGAAAATTTTTAGAAAATGATAGCAACTCAATAAATATAGATGTAAACATGCTAGATAATGATGAGACATACAATATGGAAACTTTATATAGTGGAGGAATGGAAAAATTTATTCAATATTATGGACAAATTACATTTAAATGTATAAAAATTGATTATCATAAAACTACTAATAAAGTTAAGTATATGCTAATTCAACAAATAACACAATAAATTTACAAAAAATATTAAAAAGTGTTGCATTCTAAATTAAACTTTACTATAATAAATTAAACAAAAGTTAAAATTAGGAGGTATAAATTATGGAAAATGCATCAAAAGCTTTAATTATAGCGGGAGCAATATTACTTTCAATATTAATTATATCACTAGGTATATTAATATTTTCACAAGCTCAAGATACAATTAATTCTATTAATATGAGTGAACAAGAAATAATGGCATTTAATAATAAATTCACACCATATGAAGGAAAAGTAAGAGGAAGTCAGGTTAATGCTCTAGCACAAGCTGTACTTACAAATAATAGGTCAGCAACTGAAAATGGTGAAGAAGAAACAAAAGGAATAATAATGAGTGGTGAAGGTATTAATATTGATAAAAAAGGAGAATCTAAATTAGTAAAAAAACTTTCAGCAGGGACAATTTATGAAACAACCTTCGAATATAAAAATGGATTGGTTAATACAATTACAGTTACTAATCCAAATAGTGGTTCTGGTACACCAGATAAACCGTAATTTATAAAAAGGAGATTTTTATATGGAAAATGCAACAGATGCCTTAAAAATGGCAGCATCAGTCTTAATATTTGTATTGGCATTATCCATATGTATTAGTGCCTTTGGACAAGTAAGACAAACTTCTCAAATTGTTTTAGATTATAAAGATAGAGAATATCAAACTGAATATATAGAAGGAGATAATACTGAGAGACAAGTAGGAATAGAAGCAATAATTCCAACTATATATAAATCATATACAGAAAACTATAAAGTAGTTTTTTCCAATTATATCTTATTTGAAAAAAGGAATTCATCTGGAATATATGAAGAAATAAATTATATAGATTTAGAAAACGGAATTTCCCCAGATAAAGGATTGGGATTAGGATCTGAAAATGATAAAAGAGAATTTATAGAAGCTATTTTATATGGTGCAAATAATGAAACTCAAAGGAAATTTTTAGCAAGAGGAATAAGACTACCTGACGAAGGTTTATATTCAAAGATAAATGGTCAAATGCTAAAAGAAAAATTAGGTGTATACTATCAAGAAGAGTTACAACAAGATGAAAGCAATACACCAGATGCTAATAAAACTAAAAAAAGAGTAATAACTTATTCTAAATAAATCAAGTAGTATAAGATTTAAAAGGAGGAAAAAAATGGGTGATACAGTAATAACAATAACAGCAATAGCATTAGCAGCAGTTTTAATGTTTGTATTTCCACTAATGACAATGTCTGATAGAACTGATGATGTCTCAAAATTAGCAGTCGAAACATCAACAACTGAATTTGTTGATGATGTCAGAACAACAGGAAAATTAACAATGGATAAATATAGTAAATTTGTTGAGAATATTTCTTCAACAGGAAATAGCTATGATGTAGAAATGGAATTAAAAGTATTAGATGAGAATCCAGGAAAGAAAACTACACAAGCATCTCCTGATAAAATAGGAGAAAATGTTTATTACTCAAAATATACTTCTCAAATTTTAGATGAACTTGAAAAAAGTAGTAAAAAAACAATGCCATTGAAAGAAGGAGATATTTTTTCTACAAGTGTAAAAAATACTAATACTACAATGTCACAACAATTAAAAAATTTTTTCTATTCAGTAACAGGAAATGACACATATACAATTGCAGCAGAACATGCTGGTGTTGTAAGTACAACAGGTAAATAAAAACTATATAAAAATAGCTTGTAATATTTGTATTACAAGCTTATTTAATAAAACAAAGGAAAATAATTATGAAAATTCAGAGTTTAGCTGTAATATTTATAATAATAGTATTACCAATTTCTTTAATACTAACTTCATATACACAAAGTCATGTAAAGACTTTAAGTTTACAAACATCATATGACTCAAAATTAAGCAATTCTACATATGATGCTTTAAAAGCATTTCAATTAAATACAATAAATAGTGATACATCTGATATTGCAAATTCAAAACTGCGTGATATAGAAGCATCTGTCAATACATTCTTCAACTCAATTTCTAGTAATTTTAATTTAGTTGGATATAATAAAAATGTATTAAAAGAATATGTTCCAGCAGTAGTGTATACAATGTATGATGGATATTACATATATTCTCCATTTATAAATACATTATCAAGTGAAGAGAAAACAATGAAAGATGAAACTGGAATTATTGTAGATAGAGATTTAAGTAGTACTTCATATCCAGAAGGAGAAAAATTGTCAGGTTTAAAACCATATATACATTATAGTTGTAGATATAAAAAGAATTCAGAAGGAATAGATGTTGTTATTACATATTCATTAGATAATTATATAACTATACAAGGAAAAATAGGTACCGAAAATATATATAAATATGGATACTTATTAGATAATGTAGAAAATGAAGGAAGTATTTATCGCAATATTAATATTAGTGCTTCAGAAAATCTTTCTGAATACATTGATGACACTAGTACACCATATAAATATAGAAAAATAAATGGAGTAAAATACTATTATGATGAAAATGGTAATGAGTATGGACAACATTGGTTTTCATTTTTAAATGGTGAAAGAGAATATCAAAGAGATAATTTTAAGGAAAATGATGATACAGCAATATTATATTACAGAGAGGCAAAAGAATTTACTGATTTTGTGCGAGAAAAATTACCAAATTTAAATTCTAATAATGCTGTTGATGAAAGTGGAAATTCATTAGCAAATAAATTTGGAAATTATAACATTTTTGGTATTGATACTGAAAAATCAATTGAAGATCCAGATTCAAATTTTAACTCACATAGATTAGATGTAATTAGATATTCAATTGAGAAAAATTTATCAATTGCAATAGCAAATTATAATGATTATTCAGGAGTAAAAACTAACTTTTTAATGCCTGTTCTAAAAGAAGATGAATGGGATAAAATAATAAATAATGTATCAATTATAAGTTTTATGCAGGGATTAAATATAGGAGGGAAAATTTATAATGGATATTCAATTGTAACAAATAATAAGAATAAAGAAACTGTAAATGAAGACTCAATTTATATTGTTAGTAATGATCAATATTATAAACCAACAGATAATACAATAAATAAAGATACAAATAATTTAAAGGGAATATATAATATAGATTTTGAAAGAAAGTCATATACAAATAATGAAGGTTTCAAGAAATATTTTTTTCCAAATAAGGCAATGGGAAGTTATTCTAGTATAGTAAATCAAACAAATATAGAAGATACAGATAATATTTATAAATATATAGCACAAAAAGGAGGAAACCTAGCAATAGCATACTTTACTGCAATAGGAAGAGAAAGATATAGTATGTATAAAACAAATAATGATTCACAAACTTTAAAAGAGAATATTTATATAGAGTAAAAAAGACGAAAATTTAAAAATCGTCTTTTTATTTTGAATATCAATATAAAAAATAGTTAATACTAATTATATCAAAAGGAGAAATATCATGAAAAATAAGAATTTTAAAAAGATATTATTAGTATTATTTTTATTAATTATATATATATATATTGTATCTATTAGTAATATACCAAATGAAATTATAGCTATTGAAGGAGAAAACATTTCTATGAAACTATTACTAGGTTTAAGTGTAAAAAATGAAAGTGCTAAGACAATAGAAACTACTTCTAATTTAAATTCTTCAATAACAGATAAAACAGGTAAAACAAAATTAGAAGTAAATTTATTTGATAGTATAAAGATAAAAGATGTAGATGTAGATGTTTTACCAAAAACTAAAGTAATACCAGTAGGAAGTATAGCAGGAGTGAAATTATATACAAGTGGAGTGTTAGTAGTTGGGATGTCAGAAATAGAAGGAAATGATAATAAAAAATATAAACCATATGAAAATACTGGAATAAAAGAAGGAGATACAATTGTTGAAATAAATGATAGACAAATAAATTCAACAGATGATTTAATAGAAACTGTAAATAGTTCAGCTGGAAAAGATATAAATATAAAATATATTCATCAAGAACAAACAAAGGAATGTAGTATGCTTCCAGTAAAATCAACTGACAGTCAATATAAATTAGGATTATGGGTTAGAGATAGTGCAGCAGGTGTAGGAACAGTTACTTTTTACGATTCTAACAATAAAACATTTGGTGCGTTAGGTCATGGGATAACTGATATAGACACAAATGAATTAATAAATATTGCATCAGGAGAATTTGTAACTACTAGAATTTTAAATATTAAAAAGGGTGAAAGTGGTAATCCAGGGAAAATACAAGGAACAGTAGAAAATCAATCTAATATAGGAAAAATATCTAAAAACACTAAATTTGGTATATATGGTATAATTGATAATTTATCAAGTTTAAATATAGATACATCAAAAGAAATAGAAGTTGCATACAGAGATGAAATACAAACAGGTAAGGCTACAATATTATGTAGTTTAGATAATCAACAACCAAAAGAATATGAAATAGAGATAGAAAAAATATATAAAGAAAATAATTATGATAATAAAAGTATGAAAATAAAGGTTACAGATCAAGAACTATTAAGTAAAACAGGTGGAATAATACAAGGAATGTCAGGTTCTCCTGTAATTCAAAACAATAAATTTATAGGAGCAGTTACACATGTATTAGTAAATACACCAACTGAAGGATATGCTGTTTTTGGCGATATTATGCTAAAACAAGCTAGAGAGATTAATTAATTTAATAGTACTTAATACTAATGTTTAACTTTATGATAAAAAAATTGCAATTTTTATTGCAATTTTTTTTTATAAGTAGTATAATCAGTTTAAGCTTTTTTTCAAGTTACAACTTAGAACTTTACAAAAAATTATTTAATTCAATTTTTTATCTAATTTTATCTAGTGAAAAAGCAATCTTAATGGATTGGAGGTGAGAGTAATGGAAGAACTTCTAAAACAAATTTTAGTAGAGATAAGAGATACAAAAGACGATATAAAAGAAGAAATAAAAAACATTAATTTTAGACTTGATAAATTTGAACAAGAATTTAGTGAGTTTAGAGAAGAAATAACAAAAGAACTAAATGAATTAAAACAAGAGTTTTATGAATTTAGAGAAGAAATGTATAAGTTTAAAGAAGAAATAACAAAAGAATTAAATGAATTAAAACAAGAGTTTTATGAATTTAGAGAAGAAATGTATAAGTTTAA
>CANTHA010000045.1 GCA_947653375.1 uncultured Clostridium sp.
ACAGAAAACTATTCAATAGAGGAATTTTTGATGATATTAAAGTTTTACAAAACTTCTTAAACAAGCAAGTAATACTTGCAAATGAATTAAAGAAAGAAAATCCTAATATAGATGATGTTACTATAATTTCTAGTTTATCAAAATTTATGTTAGATGATATGGATTTATTTGCAGAAGCAGCAACAAGAATAGCATATGTAATGATAAGAACAGCTAATGAAAAAATAAAAGATTATGAAGAATGGTTGAAAAATATACCATCGTTAAAAACAAATGATGAATGGATTGCGGAGGTAACGGAATTTGCCGTGAATTGCTTTTGTTGACAGTGAACTATATAAAAAGATAGAAAAGTTAAGTAACAATAACACAAACAGTGAAGAGGAATATCCTGAACAAGAATTTATTGCTTCTTGTTTAAGAGTGGGGCTAACATTAAGAGATTTAGAAAAATTAACATATATTGAAGCTATGAAAGTATTATATTCTTTTTTAGAAAAAAACAAAAAAGATGAAAAAAAAGCAACACAATCTGATATAGATAAATTTTTTATGTAAGAGGCTATTTTAGCCTCTTATTTTAATATAAGAGGTGGAAAAATGGCAGGTAGTATAAAAGGAATAATTGTAGAAATAGGTGGAGATACAAGTAATTTACAAAAAGCATTAAGTAAAGTTAATTCAAGTACAGCTAGTTTAAGTAAGGAATTAAAAGGTGTTAACTCTTTACTTAAGTTAGACCCAAAAAACACAGAATTAACAGCACAAAAGCAAACTATATTAAAGCAAAATATAGAACAAACTTCTAAAAAGATAGAAGAATTAAGAAAAGCACAAGAAATGGCTGATGAAACAATTGCAAATGGTGGTGAAATTTCTCAAGAAAATTATAGAAATTTACAAAGAGAAATAATAAATACTGAAAACAAATTAAAAAATTTAAAAGTGGAAGCATCTAAATGGACAACAGCAGGAAGAAGTATAGAAGAATTTGGAAATAAAATAACTAATATTTCAAGTAAAATTGATAAAATGGGAACAACTTTAACTACAAGATTAACATTGCCTATTGTAGGAATAACAACAACTGCAATTGCATCTATGGACGAAGTTGATGAAGGATTAGATACTGTAGCAACAAAAACAGGAGCAACAGGTGTAGCTGCAAAAGAATTACAAGAAATTTATAAGCAAGTAGCAAGTGAAGTGCCAGGAGAATTTGGAGACATTGGAGCAGCAGTAGGAGAAATAAATACCAGATTAGATTTTACAGGAGATAAGCTAAAAACTGCTTCTGTAGAATTTCTTAAATTTGCAAAAGTTAATGGGACAGATGTTAATAGTTCTGTACAACTAGTTACAAGAGCTATGGGAGACGCAGGAATTAAAGCAGAAGATTATGCAAGTTTATTAGATATGCTTACTGTTGCAGGACAAAAAAGTGGTATTTCTATAGAAGCTCTTACTACAAATTTAGCTAAATATGGAGCTCCAATGAGAGCATTAGGAATAGATACTAAAAATGCTATTGCTATGTTCGCAGGTTGGGAAAAAGCAGGTGTAAATACAGAAATTGCATTTTCTGGTATGAAAAAGGCTATATCTAATTGGGGAGCAGCAGGAAAAGATTCTACAAAAGAATTTAGTAAAACATTAGATGAAATTGCTAAATGTCCTGATTTAGCAAAAGCAACAACAAAGGCAATAGAAGTATTTGGAGCAAAAGCAGGACCTGATTTAGCAGATGCAATAAAAGGTGGAAGATTTGAGTTTCAAAAATATGTAGATGCTTTAGATAGTGGTTCTGGAACATTAGAAAATACATATAAACAAATAGTAGACGAAGTAGATGACACACAACTTGCAATGCAAAATGCAAAAATTGCAATGCATGATATGGGAGAAACAGTAGCAAAAAGTTTAGGTCCAATCTTATTGGATTTGTCAAAACAATTCAAAAGTTTAATGGAACGATTTGATAAATTAAGTGATAAAGAAAAGAAACAAATTATAAATATAGGACTAATTGTTGCAGCAATTGGACCAGCTATAAAAATTTTAGGAAAGCTAGGAAAAACAGTTGGGACAGGAGTAAGAACAGTAGGAACTTTTTCACAAGCTATAAGTTTAATGGGAAAAACGAGTACACAGGCTTTTAAAGAGGCTTCAACAGGTACACAGAATTTAGCTAGAGGATTAACAGCATTAACAAGTCCAGTAGGATTAATAACAACAGCAGTTACTATAGCAACTGCAACTATTGCTATTGCGATTAAAAATGCAGAAAAAGAAACAAAAGAAGCATTTTCAAATATGGGAACAGGAGCAACAGAATTTATAACTGGAATTAATAATGCAACATCACATTTAGATAGCTTTAATAGTACATTATTTACTAGTTCACAAGAACAACAAAAATTACAAGAAGATATGAATAATGTACAACAAGGAATAACACAAATTTGTAAGAGAGCCTCTGATGAAAGAAGAGGTTACACACAAGAGGAATTAACGCAATTAGATGAATATTTCAATAAACTACGAGAACTTAAAAATAGAGAATTAGAAATTCAACAAAGTATTGGAACAGCAATCACACAACAAGCACAACAAGAAGCACAAAGTTTTCAAGGATCATTAGCAGAATATAAAGTAAAATCAGCCGAAATGATAAAAACAGCACAAGAACAAAAAGATAATACTATCAAGATAATTCAAGATGGAACAACTCAACAAATAGCATTGTTAAATCAAAAATATAAAACAGAAGAAGAAAGACAAAGTGAAGCATATTTAAATGAATACAACGAATTACAAAGACAAAAAGAAGAAAAGATTGCACAAGCAAACGAAGAAGTTGCTAAAGTGACAGAAGCATATAACAACGGATATACAGAAAGACTTAAAAATGAACAAGGCTGGTATGAACTAGTTAGAGGATACAATTCATTAGCAGAAAGCGAAAACTCAAGACATCAAAATGCTTTAGAAGAAATTGAAAATAAAAAATATAAAAGTATTACTGAAAAAAATGGTGCAATCGATTTTGAAAATTCAAGACATCTTTATGCACAACAAGACATTTGGAAAAGATTAGCTAAAGATATGTCAGAAGAAGATGAAAAGGAATTAGGAAGCTGGTTAATAAGACAAGCTCAAACAGAATTGTATGGTGGAAAAATAAGTGATGAAAATAAAAAAATGGTAGATAGTATTATGGATAATTACGATAAAATGCCACCAGAAACTAAAAAGATTATGGAAGAGACTATGAAGCCAATGCTTGAAGAAATGGAAAATAAAGAGCCTTCACTATATGCTAAAGCAAGTAGTATTGCTGGAGGAATACTATCTAGATTAAAAACATCATTTGATGTACATTCTCCTTCTAGGGAAACAAGAAAAATATTTAAAAATGTAATGAAAGGTGCAGAGTTAGGATTACAAGATGAAGAAAATAGAATATATAAGCAGATTGATAAGTTTTCAACTAATATATTAGATAGACTAAATAATATTAATATATCAGATTTACAATTAAAAACACCTAAAATACAAGATTTTGGAAAGTTACAAGGAAATTTAAGTAATGAAATTACAAATACAACAAAAACTATATTCACAACACCGCAAATAGTATTTAATGTACAAGAATTAGATAAAGCAAAATTAGATCAATGTTTCAATTATGTTAATAAAAAGTTTGGAAGTGCATATTAAAAATAGTATTATCGACAAGTTTCGACACAAAAACATAAAAAAACATGATAAACTTCTTTTATAAAAATTAAAAGGAGGGATTATTATGAAAGTGAAAAATACTGATCAGGAGTTATTGCAAAAATTAGTTAGAAATGATAAGACAACAATATATGCTTCTCTAGTTCCATATAAAGGCAATACTCAAATAAAGGTTTATGATGAAGAAGGTAATTTACTTGGAGATATTCCTGAAGAGGAAATTTCTACATATATAGACGAAGAACATGTAATATTATTTATTAATGAATATATTGATGATGACACAGGTTTGCCAATCTATATATTACAAACATTGGTATAATTATATAAAAATAAACACTCTAATGAGTGTTTATTTTTTCTTATTATTAATATTTGGAATATCTACAATTCTATTTCTAACTCCAAGAATGTTAGAATCTCCAAAAGCCCTTTCTATTGCATATTGATTTAATATACATTCTATTTCTTTATTAAGTGAACGACCATCTACTTCTGCAAATGCACGAATATTATTTAATACTTCTTCATTAATTCTTAATGTATAAGTTGGTTTTTGGCTTGGCATAAAATCAACTCCTTTATTATCTTATAATAATATTATATCATAATATCTGAAAAGAAGTCAAAAAAGATTTCAAAAAAGTATTGACTTTTAATAAAAGATGTTGTAATATTTAAGTGACTCGAAAGTGAACACAAAAAGAATGCGAAAAAGAAAGGAGGAAGAACATGCAAAAAGCTAAAATAAAGCCATTTCCATTAAGAATTAGCGATGATTTAAAAGATTTTTTAACTCAAGTTTCATACAGCAAAGGAATAGCAAGAAATACTTTAATAACTAATTTATTATGGGAATATAAGGGGAAATTTGAAAATGAACAAAAAAATAGATAATGTGCGGTCGCCAAACTACAACATTATCTAACATGCAAAAACACTTTGCAAAGTATTTTCTATGTCTATTATACTATATAGAGATGCCTTTTGTCAAAGTATTTTGCAAAAAAAATTGATAGGAGGAATTTTTTATTATGGAAATAAAAGAAAAAATAAGAAAAGTTCATCAAAAAAACAACATTATCGTTAATGACGAAATAGTAGAAGCAATTATGCAAGATAAGGAAAGAACAGAAGGATTAATGAGACTGTATAAAGATGAAGAAATTGACTCAATGAATAGTATATTTGGAAAAGACAAAGATAACAAGATATTTACAGAATTTGAATTATATTTATCAAATAAAATTAATTTATTCGATAGAAAAGTAGTAGATATATTCAAAATTATTTGGGATAACAAAGATAACACTGAAAAGCTAGAGAAATTTAATAGAATAATAGATGAAAGCAGGTGTTCTATATGCAAGAACTAACAGAGTTTAATATAGAGAAAACAACAGCAGAAATTCTTATGCTAAAAGACCAAACAGCACAAAATATTATAGAAATAGGAAAAAGGCTTATAGAAGTTAAAGAAAATTTAGAGCATGGAGAATTTACAGAATGGTTAAAAGAAAAGGTAGATATAAGCCATAGGACAGCTAATAATTTCATGAAGGTTGCAACAACTTTTTCAAATTCGCAATCGATTGCGAATTTAGGAAGTACAAAATTATTTCTTTTAGCAGGACTTGATAAAGAAGATAGACAAGAAATAATGAAAGAAAGTAACGTAGAAGAAATGACAACAAGAGAGTTGGAACAGGCAGTAAAAGAGAAGAAAGAAATAAAAAAGCAACTAGAAGCGGAAAAAGAATATTCAGAAGAATTACAAGAAGCAATAAAACAAAAAGAAAATCAAATACGAACATTGCAAAACGAAATAGATAATATTAAAACACCAAAAAAAGAAATAATCGAAAAAGAAGTTGTAAAAGAAATAGTCCCAGAAAGATTGATTTTAGAAAAACAATCATTAGAAAAAGAACTAGAAACATTAAGAAAAAGAGCAGAAAAAGCAGAAAATACTTTGAGTAGAATAAAACTAGATAAAGAAATAAATCAAGATAAAGTATATAGTAATACTAAATTGGAATATTTATTAGTGAATATAAAAGAATTTCTTGATAATGCTTCTAAGTATACTTATTTAAAAGATGAATTGCAAAAAATACCATCTCAAAATAAAAAAATATTAGAAAGTAAAATAAATGAGGTGGAGAGCTGGACAATATTAATGAAACAAGCTCTAAGAAATGAAGAAAATATAGTTGGAAATATAATTTTCGAAGAAGGAGAGATAGTAAATGAATAATATGATAATAAAAGAAAATAAAGAATTAAATGTAAATGATTTAATAAAAGGACTTACAGAAAGTCAAACAGTAATGAATTATGCTTTTGCAGGATTTAAGACTGAAACAGAGCAAAAATTTCAAGAGGTAGACAATAAATTGCAAGAACATGATGAAATAATTAAAAAGAAAATATACTTAAGTTCAAATAAAGCTAGATTACTAAGAAAAGCAGTAAAAGAAAAAGTTAAATCAGTTTGTGAAGAAAATGAATTTGAATATCACAAAATAAAATCTAAGATTTTTCCTAGAGTATATGGAAAATTAAATGACCAATATGGAGTAGCTACATATAGAGAATTACCAGAATACTTTTGGGATGATATTTTAGAAAATCTTAGAAATATGATAATAAATGTAAAAGATTTAAACGAAGTTGCATAGATAAAAATAGATTAAAGGACAGCTAAATGGCTGTCTTTTAAAGTGTTTTTATTAGGAGGGAGAATATGTGGTAAGAGAATTTAAATTAGTAAATGAAAAAGGACAAGAATTTTCGTTAATGGATATAAAAAATTATTGTTTGCTGACAGAACCGAGTGGTTTAGGATATTCATATAATAGAGAATATGAACAATTAGGAAATACTTTTATAGAAACTTTTGGTAAATTACAACAAAAACAAATAAATGGAATAGTTAATTTTTCTAGTTATGATAATTATAATAATTTTGCTAATTTTATTGAAGGATCAGAAAATCTAAAATTTATATATGTAATACCTTTTAAAGAAGGACAGAAAAAATATTTTAAAGATGTAAAGATAAATTCATTAGATAAAACTGAAATTCAAACAAATGGAATTATTAGTGAACCAATTGTATTTGATTGTTTAAGTTTGTGGTATGAACAAACTGTAGCAATATATAATATGAAAGCTAAAGAAGATGAAATAAGATGGGATTTTGTATGGGACAGCAGTTTTGTAGACTATGATACTAGAAATTTACCATATATAAATACTGGACATATAGAAGCACCAATATTAATTGAAATAAATGGATATGTCAAAGATCCTAAAATTGAGTTATACGTAGAAGGAGAATTATATCAAACTGTAACATTTAATGTAGAAATAGAAGAATATGAAAAGTTTTTATATGGAACTAGAGAAAATGATTTTTATATAAATAGACAAAATACAGATGGAAGTTTAACAAGTCTTTTTTCTTTAGACGTTTTAGAATTTGAAAATGATAATGTAATAAGATTGCCAATTAATAAATCTTGCGAATTAAGACTAAAAGCAGATAATGAAATACAAAATGCACAAGTAACAATATTAACCTTTTATAAATTAGTTTAGGAGGTGCAAGTATGAACAAAATGATAATTAAGTTTAATGAGCAAGACTATTTAGCAACATATAACAAACAAACAGGATATTTTGAAGTAGATTTACAAGCACCGCAAACTGGAGGAATATATGATGCAGAAATAAAATTTACAAATATAGCTGGAGAACTAATAGAAGATACACAACCAATTCAAATTTGGGCAAAAGAGAAAATAAAATTAGATACTAATAAAGTTTTTATGTGGATATTTGACAGTATGGACTTTTCAGTAAAAGACATTGTAGAACTAGCAGAATACGAAATAAATATAGATGAAGAAACAAATGCAAATACAATAATTAAAATTTTGAAACAAACTACAGCAAAAGCAAAAGATATAACAGCAATAAAAATAAACAATAAAGTTTTATATTGGGGAGTAATAGAAAATATTTCAAATTCAGATGGAAAAGAATTATATGAATATACTTTAAAATACATTACTAATATGTTTAATGAAAAAATTCTACTTTCGAAAAATATAAGTGGAGATGAAATAGAAGAAGGAGTTTATACAATTAGAAGTTCAGTAGCACCTGAAAAAGTATTAGATGTTTATAGTGGAAGTGTAAAAAGTGAAGCTAATGTACAATTATGGACAAGTAATAATACAGGAGCTCAAAAATGGAGATTAAAAAAAGTAGGAGATTATTGGACAATACAATGTATAAATTCAAATAAGTTTTTAGATTTACAATATAATTCTCCTTCAAATGGACAAACAATTTGGCAATATAATGAAAACGGAACAGATGCACAACAATGGAAAATAGAATACATTTCAGATTCTCTATATAAGATTAAGGCTAAAAATAGTATTGATTATTACATAGATCTTGAAGGAGCTTGTCCTACAGAAGGAACAAATATACAAATTTATAAATGGAACAATACATTAGCACAAAAATGGTATTTACAAAGATTAGATGAAAATATAATTAAAGATTATGGAATAGAAGATTTTATAGCTAAAGCTATAAGAGATAATTTTACAAATAGTAAAGATAGTTTAATAAATAAAGAGTATTTAGAAGTTAGAGTAAAGACACATACAAAACTACAAACAACAGTAAGTGATGTACAAGAAAATATGTATAATTTAAATACATGGATGACTAACTGTACACAATTTTACAATATAAATTATAATGTCTTTATAGAAAATAAAAAGTTAATAATAGAAATAGAAAACAAAATAGACGAAAAAGAATTAATTGATACACAAGCACAATCAATTACAAATTACACAGAAGTATTTAATACAGAAGTAGTAAGCAAAGTAGTAGTAACTACTAATACACATACACATTATCTATATTTATTAAATGACAGAACTACTACAACAAATGCAACAAATTTAAATAGAGCTGAAGGAAAAACAGAAAGAGTTTATACAGCAAATTTTGAAGATGCTGAACAAAAAGCACTAGATGTTATAAAAGCTAATTCATACAATCATAACATAACATTTAGTATGTATGACAGAATTATAAAAATAGGAACTCCTATAGCAATAAAAACAAGAAAGTCATTAATTTTTAATACATATATATCTGCAATTAAAATAACACAAAGTAAATTTGTAGAGTATGTTTGTGGAAATATAAGAACTGATTTTATAGATAAATTATTAAAAGAAAGGAAATAATAAAATGTTAAAAGGACATGTATTTAAAAAGCAAGTATTTGGACATCAAATATTTGCTGTTTTTATTAATACTTTTTTAGGAGGACAAAATGGTATAAGTAATAATTATAAAAATGAAATGGAAATTACATATAGTGGAAGTATATTAACTGTGCAAAGTGGAGTTATATGTATCCAAGGAAGATTTTTAGAAGAAGATACAAGCACAGATATTGTAGCTGGTACAGATACAAGTTATTGCAAATTAGTAATAGAAATAGATTTAGACAAGCAAAATACAGAAACAGAATTTGTACAAGGAACTTATAAGATTATAAAAAGTACAAATAACTATCCAGAATTAACGCAAACAAATATAGTAAAACAAAATAGTGGTACTTATCAATATGAGTTAGCAAGATTTAAAACTTCAAGTGTTGGAATAACAGACTTTCAAGATATGAGAACTTTTTTAGATTTTAATAGTATATATATAGAATTAAAAAAACAATTTGATGAATTAGAAGAAAGAATAAATTTAGAGTATAAACAATTATTGACAGAATTAGAAACATTATTACAAGAAGTAGAAAACGAAAGTACTTATGTATTAAATAATATACAACAAAAAACAATTGATTTAGTAGGAAATACAGCAAGTGGTGGAACAGCAACAGGAAAAATTGTTTTTCAGAAGCAAGGTAGAGTTGTTACAGCTTTTTTAGAAGTTATTACTGATTCTTCAGGAGCAGCAACTTTAACAACAGAAGATAATATAAATGGATTTCAACCTTCAATAGCCAAAACTTTTGAAGAAAGCTTTTTTTCAATATGTGAAGGTCAAAGAGGAATAAATACTACTGAATTATCAGGAGTTGGAAAAATATCAATAACTGATTTAGGAGATATAGACATTTCTGTTTATTCTCCTCAAAGTAGTATCTTTAAAAAATCATTTTCATATATGTCATAGGAGGATAAAATGGCAAAAATAATAGAAAAAACAATAGAACCAAGTAAGATAAAAGTAGGTTCTATTTTTAGGTTAAAAATAAAACTAGAAGATAAATACACGAATAAAAGTCAATTAATTTCTGAAGAAAAAGAGATTTTAATAACAGAAACAGGAAAAAAATTAGTAACAGAATGGGGGGAATAAAATGAAAGAAGAATTAAAAGTAAGTGAAATGATAGAAGCTAATAATATCAATGATGAAGATGAAATTATGATATTACAAGATTCAATAAATAAAAAAATAAAAATGAAAAATATAAAAAAAGGAATTGAAGTCGGAACAGGAGGAGATAGTACGCCAATTGGATCTATATTTATGTATGCTTCAAATACTATTCCTTCAAAATGGTTATTGTGTAATGGACAAGAGATAAATAGAGAAGAATATTCTAATTTATTTAGTATAATAGGAACTACTTATGGAGAGGGAGATGGAGAGACGACATTTAATTTACCAAATTTAAAGGGTAGAGTTCCTGTAGGGATAGATGATAATGATTATGACTTTGATGTATTAGGTAAAACAGGTGGAGAAAAGGAACATACATTAACAATAAATGAAATGCCAGAACATGCTCATCAGATGGGAAGTGACCATAATACATTTGGTGCAGGAAGTTATCCAAATGATAGATTATATGATGGAACAAATTTTTCAACCAAAGAAACTGGTGGAGGACAAGCACATAATAATTTACAACCTTATATTGTATTGAATTATA
>CANTHA010000046.1 GCA_947653375.1 uncultured Clostridium sp.
TGGGGTGGAAGATGGGACTCGAACCCACGGTCTCCAGTGCCACAAACTGGCGCGTTAACCAACTACGCTACATCCACCATTGCTTACGTGCACATTTTATGAACACACTCTATATTATAACCAATTTCTACCCCATTTGTCAACTACTTTTTATAACATTTTTATTGTGTTGTTAAACTACTTGGGTCTATACCATATTGTTTATACATCCATGATTGATAATCAAATGGTGTTAATGTTTCTGGTAATTTATAATCTCCGTCTTTTATATCTACTCTTATTGATGTTATTTTTGGAGGATTTACTGGTGTACTTTTTTCTGTATTTCCACTTTCTTGTGCATTATCAGGTTCTTTAACTTCCACCTCTTCTATTTTATGAACAACATCTAACCCTTCAATTACTCTTCCAAAAGATGTGTACTTTCCATTTAAAGTTTTTGTTTCTTTAGTAACAATAAAAAATTGTGAGCTTCCTGAATTATATGATTCTTCTTCTAAATTTGGAGAATATTGAGTATAGTCATTTCTAGCCATTCCTATAACCCCTTCTTCAAATTTTAATTTGTTATCTACACCATTTGAAACAAATTCACCTTTTATTGAATATTCTTTATTTTCCCCATCATCTTTTAAATCTTGTAAAGTAGCAGATCCCTGACCTGTACCTTCCTTATCTCCACCTTGTATCATAAAATCTTTTACTATTCTATGAAATGTTAATCCATCATAAAAACTTCTATTTGCAAGTGTTATAAAATTTGCTACTGTATTAGGTGCTAATTCTGGATATAACTCAACTTTTATTGTTCCAAAATTCTCTACCTCAATTGTTGCTATTGGATTTTTAATTTCCATAGTTGCATTTTTATAATATCCAAATCCTAAAATTACTAACATTACTATTAACAAAATTAAAGAAATTATCCATAATATATTATTTACTTTTTTCATAAGTTTCTCTCCTAACATTTTTATTATTTTGTAATTCTATCTATATAAGATTATCAAACATAAATTGTTCTTGCATTCTTCTTAATGATTGTTTTATTGTTTTTGCTCTTACCTCACCTATTCCATCTACATCATCTAAACTTTCTATATCTGCTGCTAAAATATGTTGAAATGATTTAAATGAGTTTACTAAATTTTCAACTATATTTGTTGGCATTCTAGGTATCTTATTTAATATACGATACCCTTTTGTATAAACACCAATTTCATCATAATTTTCAAAATTTTCATATCCTAATATTTTAGCTATTGTTGATTCTTTTAATAATTCCTCATGGTCTAGTTCTTTTAGATTATGTAGAATTTTTTCTGATGTTTTTACTTTTTTATTTTTAACCATATAGTCTTTTATTATTAATATCTCTTCTTTTTCTAAATCGCCTATAAGTTCTTCTAATTGCATTTTTACTAGTCTTCCATCATTTCCTAATTCATATATTTTTCTTTGAATTTCATCTACAATTTTCATAACCATTTCTGCTCTTTGAATTGCTACTATAACATTTTCTAGTGTAACAATATCATTAAATTCATATTCATTTAAAATATTTAATTTATTATCAAAAACCTTTTTATATCTTTCTAATGTCTGAATTGCCTGATTTGCTTTATTTAAAACTGCATCTGTATTTTCTAATATATAACGATCATTCCCTATAAAAACAGTTATTATACTTCTTCTTTGAGATATACTAATTACTAATTCACCTGTTTGCTTAGCTGTTCTCTCAGCTGTTCTATGTCTAGTTCCTGTTTCTGAAGTAGAAATTTCATGCGATGGTATTAATTGTGCATTAGCATATAAAATTTTCTTAAAATCTCCACTTAACACTATTGCTCCATCCATTTTAGCAAGTTCATATAATTTTGAAGAACTGTAATCTTCATTGATTGTAAAGCCACCATCTACAAATTCATTTATTACTTCACTTTTATCAGTTATTAACAATAAAGCTCCTGTTCTTGCTCTTAATATATTTTCTAGTCCATCACGTATAGGTGTTCCTGGTGCAATTAATTTTAGTATCTCTGTTATATTGTCATCTTTTCCTTTTTTCAAAGTACATTGCTCTCCTTTCCACTATACGTTTATTTCATTCCAGCTTGTGTAATTGCTTCATTTATATTTCTAACGCCTATTATATCTAATTTATAATTATCTTTCAAGTCTTTTCTATTATTTTCTGGTATTATACATTTCTTAAATCCTAGCTTTTCTGATTCTTTTAATCTTTTTTCTATGAAATTTATTCTTCTTATTTCTCCTGTAAGCCCTACTTCACCCATGATAACAATGTCTTTTTCTATTGGAATATTTTTAAAACTTGATACTGTTGCTAACATTATACCTAAATCTAGAGCTGGCTCATTAAGTTTAAGTCCTCCTACTACATTTAAATATACATCTTGTGAACCTAACATTAAATTTGCTTTTTTTTCTAATACAGCAATCAATAATGCTAATCTATTGTAATCTATTCCATTTGCTGTTCTTTTTGGATATCCATATATTGTTTGAGACGTTAATGCTTGTAGTTCTACTAAAATTGGTCTTGTACCTTCCATACTAGATACAATACATGATCCTGAAGGATTTCCTTCTTTTTCTGAAATTAATATATCTGATGGATTTAAAATTTCACACATTCCTTCTTCTCTCATTTCAAACATACCAATTTCATTTGTAGATCCAAATCTATTTTTTACTCCTCTTAATATTCTATACGAAAAATATCTTTCACCTTCTAAATATAATACTGTATCTACCATATGCTCTAAAACTCTTGGTCCTGCTATATTTCCCTCTTTTGTTACATGTCCAATAATTATTGTTGTTATTGCTTTTGATTTACAAACTCTCATTATTTGTGAAGTTATCTCTCTTACTTGACTTACACTTCCTGGTACTGCTGATATTTCATCTGAATACATAGTTTGTATTGAATCTATTATTACTAATTTAGGATTTATTTGCTCTATTGATTGATTTATAATATCAATATCTGTTTCTCCTAGAAATAAAATGTCTTCATTGTTGATGTTTAACCTATCTGCTCTTAATTTTATTTGCTCTGCTGATTCTTCTCCAGATATATATAATACCTTTCCATCGCCTTTTACTTTATCACAAATTTGTAATATTAATGTTGATTTTCCTATTCCAGGTTCTCCTCCTAATAAAATTAATGAACCTTTTACTAATCCTCCTCCTAAAACTCTATCTAGTTCTCCAAAACCTGTTGATGTTTTTAATGTTTGTTTAGCTTCATATTCACTTAATTTCTTAGGCATATTAGACTTTATATCTTTTGATTTTAATGCATTATTTTTACTTTCAACAATTTTTTGTTCATAAAAAGAATTCCAACTATTACAAGCTGGACATCTTCCTAACCATTTACTTGATTCGTTTCCACATTCATTACAAACAAAAATTGTCTTACTTTTTGCCATTTTTACTCCTTTATTACTAATTTACCATATGTTAATGATAATATTTCAATCTATATCATTAAGTTAAGATTTTATATAACATAGTAGTAAATTATATTTAGTCATTCATAGCTTCTTCTACTGCAACAGCTACTGCTACTGATGCACCAACCATTGGATTATTACCCATTCCAATTAATCCCATCATTTCAACATGAGCTGGTACTGAAGAACTTCCTGCGAATTGTGCATCTGAATGCATTCTTCCCATTGTATCTGTCATTCCATATGATGCTGGTCCTGCTGCCATATTATCTGGGTGTAAAGTTCTTCCTGTTCCTCCTCCTGATGCTACTGAAAAATACTTTCTATTTTCAGCTAATCTTTCTTTTTTATATGTACCTGCAACTGGATGTTGAAATCTTGTTGGGTTTGTAGAATTACCTGTGATAGATACATCAACATCTTCTAGCCACATAATTGCTACACCTTCTCTAACGTCATTTGCACCATAACATCTTACTTTACTTCTTTCTCCATCTGAATAAGCAATTTCTTCTACTATTTTTACTTTTCCTGTAAAAAAGTCAAAATCTGTTTTTACATAAGTAAATCCATTAATTCTTGATATTACTTGTGCTGCATCTTTTCCTAAACCATTTAATATAACTCTTAATGGTTCTTTTCTAACTTTATTTGCTGATTTTGCAATTCCTATTGCCCCTTCTGCTGCTGCAAAACTTTCATGACCTGCTAAAAATGCAAAACATTTTGTATCTTCTGATAATAACATTGATGCCAAATTTCCATGTCCTAATCCAACTTTTCTATCATCTGCAACAGAACCAGGAATACAGAATGCTTGTAATCCTTCTCCTATTGCTTTTGCGCTATCAGCTGCTTTAGTACAACCTTTTTTTATTGCTATTGCTGCTCCTAAAGTATATGCCCATGCCGCATTTTCAAAACAAATTGGTTGTACTTCTTTTACTATTTGATAAGGATTAAATCCTTTATCTTTACATATTTTTAATGCATCTTCAAAATCCTTTATTCCGTATTTTTCCATTACTGGTTTTATTTGTTCAATTCTTCTTTCATAACTTTCAAATGTTACTGCCATTTTTATTCCTCCTAATATTATATAATTTTATTATCAAACTTTTCAATAAACTTTGATAATGTATTAATATGTTTGTTTACAATTCTTTCATGTATCTCAATTGCTATATTTTCTTTATATGTATGTGATATTAAATTCCTATCTTTTTCACTTCCATTGTCTGTTTTATAAATTCTTTTAATTTTAAATATGCTTTTTTGAATGTTTAATAACTTTCAACCAGATTGCTTGACATAAAATTCAACTCCTTCTTTTAAAATATTATCTCTTATTGTATTTTCTGGACTGATACTATTAAAGTTAATTAAATCTATTTTATAAGGTAAATATAAATCATCTATTTCATAAAATATTTTTGCATTAATGGAAAATGTTATATTTTCGCCAAATAAAGCAATATCAATATCTGACGCTTTTCGATAATTTCCTTTTGCTCTAGATCCAAAAATTTTAGCACTTTCCACTTCTTCATATTTTTTTAATATATTTACAATATCATTTATAACTTTATCTTCTAAACCAAATCTTTGCATTTTATTCCTCTCTTGGATCAATATACTTAACTGCTTCTTCAAATCTACCATATGTACCTGAAGCCTTTTCTATAGCTTCTTCTGGATTAATTCCAGCTTTGATATTATCCATCATTTTTCCTAAATGAACATATTTATAACCTATAATTTGATCATTTTTATCTAAACCAATTTCTACTATGTATCCTTCTGCTAGATTTAAATATCTAGGTCCTTTTAATGTACTTGAATAAATTGTTCCTACTTGTGATGTATGTCCTTTTCCTAAATCTTCAAGTCCTGCTCCTACTGGAAGCCCTCCTTCTGAAAATGCTGTTTGTGTCCTACCATATACAATTTGTAAAAATAATTCTCTCATAGCAGTATTTATTGCATCACAAACTAAATCTGTATTTAATGCTTCTAAAATTGTTTTTCCTGTTAATATTTCCCCAGCCATTGCTGCTGAATGTGTCATTCCAGAACATCCAATTGTTTCAACTAATGCTTCTTGTATTATTCCTTCTTTTACATTTAATGTTAATTTACATGCTCCTTGTTGTGGTGCACACCATCCTATTCCATGTGTTAATCCTGATATATCTTTTATTTCTTTTGCTTTTATCCATTTTCCTTCCTCTGGAATTGGTGCTGGACCATGATTAACTCCTTTTGCTACACAACTCATTTCTTCTAATTCTTTTGAATATATCATTTTTATTACTCCTTCCATTTTTTCATATTCTCAATTTCTTCTTGAGATAATAAAATTTGATTTTTACTTTTTTTATTATCTTTTAATGCTGCATATTCGATATTTTGATTTTCTGTATAATTTTGTGTGTTATTATAGTCTACAATATTTTGTACTTCTTTTACATATATTCCGAATTCATATAATTCTCTTCTTTTAAGTGTTTTTGCACCTAATAAATATCTTTTTATTACTTCTCTGTCTTGCTTATTCATCTGCTCTATAGTTATTCCTAGGTTCTTATATCTCCATATAACATGTCTTTCATAACTATTAAATTCACTATTTTCTAAAATCTCATAGTCATATTCGACTCGTACTTTGCAGTTTTGAATTATTAATGTAATATTACTCCATATTTCATTATCTAATTTCTTGAATTCTTCTCTTAATTCTTTTATTTTATCATACAGTAGTTCAACTAATCTAAGATATTGACCTTCATCTATGTTAAACTTATTAGGAATTTCATATACATTAATTGGTTTCTTTTTTAGTACTCCCTTTGGAACATAATAAAAGAATAATTCACCTGTCTTCTGGTTATTCGCTTTATCAGTAATTGCACTATATAAATATAACTTTTCCCATTTTTCAGGTATCATATAAAATATTTTTTTCTGAATATCTTCATATATATCTTTTATCTTTCTAGTATGTTTCAACATATCCTTTTATTCCTTATCTAATAAACTTACACCAGTCATTTCTTCTGGTTTTTCAAGATTCATTAAATCAAGCATTGTTGGTGCTAAATCTGCTAATTTTCCTCCTGATTTTAATTTATAATTTTCATTACTTGATACTAAAATTAATGGTACAGGGTTTGTTGTGTGAGCTGTATGTGGCTCTCCTGTTTTATAGTCTATCATTTGTTCAGCATTACCATGGTCTGCTGTTATTAAAATATTGCCTTGCTTACTTTCAACTAATTCTATTACTTTACCTACACACTCATCTACTGCTTCAACAGCTTTTTTTGCTGCTTGTAGACTTCCTGTATGTCCCACCATATCTGTATTTGCATAATTTAATATTATAGTATCATATTTGTCAGATTTAATTGCTTCTATTACTTTATCTGTTACTTCATATGCACTCATTTCTGGTTTCATATCATAAGTTTCAACTTTTGGAGATGGTACTAAAATTCTGTCTTCTCCTTTATATTGTTTTTCTTCTCCTCCATTAAAGAAAAATGTTACATGTGCATATTTTTCTGTTTCTGCTATACGTAATTGTGTATATCCTTTTTTACTTATATATTCACCAAATGTATTTAATAATGTTTGTTTTTTAAATGCTACATGAACATTTGGCATTGTTTCATCATAACTTGTGAAACATATAAAATATAAGTTTAAATCTTTTTTTGTTTCAAATTCATTGAAGTTTGTATCAACTAGTGCTCTAGTTATTTGTCTTGCTCTATCTGGTCTAAAATTAAAAAATATAACAGAGTCATTTTTCCCAATAGTTGCAATTGGTTCTTCTCCATTACAAATTACTGTTGGTTCAACAAATTCATCAAATACTTCTTTTTGATATGAATCTTCTATAGCTTTTATACTACTTCCTGATTTGTTGCCTTCACCATTAACAATTGCATTATAACATTTCTGTACTCTATCCCATCTTTTGTCTCTATCCATAGCATAAAATCTTCCTGAAATACTTGCTATTCTTCCAATTTCTTTTTCTTTCATTTTTTCTTCTAATTTCAAAATGTAGTTTTCTGCTGATGCTGGTGGTGTATCTCTTCCGTCTAAAAAGCAATGAACATATATGTCTTCAAAGTCTCTTCTTTTTGCCATTTCTAATAATCCATATAAATGACGAATATGGCTATGAACTCCACCGTCTGAAACTAGTCCTAATATGTGGAGTTTAGAGTTATTCTTTTTACAATTTTCAATTGCTTCTATAAATTCAGTATTTGTAAAAAAGTCTCCTTCTTCAATTGATTTTGTAATTCTAGTTAATTCTTGATATACAATTCTTCCAGCTCCAATATTTGTATGTCCAACTTCTGAGTTTCCCATTTGTCCTTCTGGTAATCCTACTTGTAAACCACTTGTGCTTATTTCGACATTAGGATATCTTTTCTTTAGTTTATCAATATTAGGTGTTTTTGCTAATTTAATAGCATTTCCATCTTCATTGGGATTATCTCCAAAACCATCTAATATCATTAGCATTGTTAATTTGTCTTTCATTATATACCATCCTTTTCTTTTTAAGTAAAACTAGACTAAATTATTACGTTTATATTCTACTTGTTATTTATCATAATTGACTATTTTGCTGAATTCTTCTGATTTTAGACTTGCTCCTCCCACTAGGCCTCCATCTATATCAGACATTTCAAATAGTTGTTTTGCATTTGTGCTTTTTACACTGCCACCATATTGTATTATAACTCTATTAGCTGTTTTTTGTCCATATATTTCACTAATTTTGTTTCTTATTGATTTAATGCTATTATTAGCATCTTCACATGTTGCTGTTTTTCCTGTTCCTATTGCCCATATTGGCTCATATGCTATAATAATATTCTCTATTTCTTCTGCTGTTAGGCCTTCTAGTGCTAACTGTGTTTGTTTAGTAATTATTTCTTCTGTTTTTCCTGTTTCATGTTCTTCTAAAGTTTCTCCTACACATACTATTGGTTTTAATTCATATTTTAATGCTGCTTTTATTTTTTTATTAACTGTTTCATCTGTTTCATTAAAATATTGCCTTCTTTCTGAATGTCCTATTATAACATATTCTACATTTATTGATTTTAGCATATTACCTGATATTTCACCTGTATATGCTCCACTTTCTTCAAAGTGCATATTTTGTGCTCCTATTTTGATATTTGTTCCTTGTGCTGTTAATAATGCATAAAATAAGTCTGTGTATGGAACACATAAAATTACTTCATTTTCAGTATTTTTTACTAATGGTGTTAATTGTTCTATAAATTTAATTGCTTCATTTGGAAGCATATTCATCTTCCAGTTTCCTGCAATTACTTTTCTTCTCATATCATTCTCCTTATCTCTTTTTATATAAATATTTAATTCATTTGTTTAGTAAGCATTCAATTCCTGGTAGTTTCTTTCCTTCTAAAAATTCTAATGATGCTCCTCCTCCTGTTGAAATATGAGTCATTTTATTTTCTAGTCCTGCTTTTTTTACAGCTGCTGCTGAGTCTCCTCCTCCTATAATTGTTGTAGCATCTATTTCAGATAATACTTTTGCAATTGCATTTGTTCCTTTTGCAAATTGTTCAAATTCAAATAATCCTAAAGGTCCATTCCATATAACCGTTTTTGCATTTTTTAATTCATTAGAAAATATCTCTATTGTTTTTTCTCCAATGTCAAAACCTTCCCATTCATCTGGTATTTCTGTCCAACTAACTGTTTTACTCTCTGTATCTGGTTTGAATTCTTTACCTATTCTAGTATCTACTGGTAATAATAATTTTACTCCTTTTTGTTCTGCCTTTTTCATGGCTTCTTTTGCTAAATCTAATTTATCTATTTCACAAATTGAATTTCCAACATTATATCCTTGTGCCTTAAAGAATGTATATGCCATACCTCCACCAATAATTAATGTATCCACTTTATCTAATAAGCTATCTATTACTCCTATTTTGTCTGAAACTTTAGCTCCTCCTAATATTGCAACAAATGGTCTTTCTGGATTAGATATTGCATTTCCTAAAAATTGTAGTTCTTTTTCAATTAAAAATCCTGATAATGCAGGTAAGTATTCTGCAACTCCTGTTGTTGATGAGTGTGCTCTATGTGCTGCTCCAAATGCATCATTTACATATATTTCAGCCATACTTGCTAATTGTTTACTAAATTCTTGTTCATTTTCTGTTTCTTCTTTATGAAATCTTACATTTTCTAATAACATTATTTGTCCTAATTGTAAATTTTCTGCTTTTGATTTGGCATCTTCCCCTACAACATCTTCTGCCATTATTACTTCTTTATTTAATAATCTTGATATTTCTTTTGCTACAGGTTTTAGTGAAAATTCTGGTTTAAATTCTCCTTTTGGTCTTCCTAAATGTGAGCATAATATAATTGCACAATTATTTTCTAGTAAATATTTTATTGTTGGTAATGCTGCTACTATTCTTGTATTATCTGTTATATTTTTTTCTTCGTCCATTGGTACATTGAAGTCACATCTTACCAATACTTTCTTATTTTTTAAATCAATATCTTTTATTGTTTTCTTATTCATTTAAAAACCTCCCTCTTTTTTTCTTTTAAATACTGATATATATAGTATTTACTATTTTAAAATTTTCAATACAATTGTATACTAAAAAAGAACACTTTTCAAGTGTTCTTTCTAAGTTTTACAAATAACTTAAATTTAAAAATTATAATATATTGTAAATATATTTATGCACAGTTGAAAAAGTGGATACTATATTTTGGAAAGTAATTGAAGTACAAAAACTGCTTGATAGCTTTTTAGCAACAAGCAGTTTTTATGTTTCTATAATATTTTATTATCCTAATTCTGCAAAATATTTTATAGTTCTTACCATTTGACTTGTATAAGAATTTTCATTATCATACCAACTAACAACTTGCACTTGGTACAATCCATCTTCTATTTTTGTTACCATAGTTTGTGTAGCATCAAATAGAGATCCATATTTCATACCAATTACATCTGATGAAACCAATTCTTCCTCTGTATATCCAAATGATTTATTAGCTACAGATTTCATTGCATTATTTATTGATTCTTCTGTAATATCATTTCCTTTTACAACAGCAGTTAATATTGTAGTTGAACCTGTTACAACTGGAACTCTTTGTGCAGATCCAATTAA
>CANTHA010000047.1 GCA_947653375.1 uncultured Clostridium sp.
GGATACTCTCCATACAAAGATTAGCTCACACCATTTTTATTATATAATGAATACTCTTTTTTATCAAGTATTCTTCAAATAAATTTTTAATTTTTTGTAACTATTAGTTACTGTTCATTTTGATACATCCCAAAAGTCCTTCAGGGTATTAATATTTCAATATAGTAACTATTTTTTTATTCTTCTAAAAATAACATCTTTTAAATCTGTATTTTCTATAGATGACATTCCATTTTGCAATATTCCTTCAACTGGAGTATCTAAAGATATATTTGCCTGATATTGTTTTCCAGATTGAAGTTTTATTGTAATATTAAATTTAATGTTTCCTTTTAAATCTTTTTCCGTAATATTGACTTTTTTTAATAATTCACTATGATTTATCTCTTCATCATTTGAAATATATTCACCTAATTTTTCATTACTATATCTAAAAACAATTATTCCACCCTGATTTGATATTTTTCCTTGTTTTATATTTGGCTCTGTATCACCTAAATATATTATTTTATCAGTTTTATTTTCTTCTTTATTACTTAATATAGGAGTATCTGTTAATGAATCTGTTTTATATATATTACTTATTCCTATTTGACTTTCTTTTTGAATATCAATTTCATCTATTATAACAGAATCTATTATTTCATCTTTGTTATATTTTTTGTTTTTATCTATATATAAGTATATATCATTATTTTGATTTATATCAAATGCCCATTTGCTACCATTAACTGGTTGTTTATCTATTCCTTCAGAAGAACTAATTACAGTTATTTTTGTCAACTCAAATGGCATATTTGTTTCTCCTTCTACATTATATTTTAAAACTATAATTCCAAAAACAAATAATATTATTGAAATTATGATTAATATCATGAACAAATGAAAAGCCTTTTTATTCATTAAATTTTTTAATCTTTCTTTCATATATTCCTCCATATACTAAATTTATTTTTTTGTTTTCCTTAACATTTTAAAAAAGTCTTTTAAAATTTGCTCACACTCTTCTTTCATAATACCTTTCTCAACTTCTACTTTATGATTAAATTTATAATCTTCTAGTAAATTTAATACTGAACCCACTGCTCCTGTTTTTTCGTCTAATGCTCCAATATATACTTTCTTTATTCTTGAGTTTATAATTGCACCACTGCACATAGAGCATGGTTCTAAAGTAACATACATTTCACAATCTAATAATCTCCAACTTTTTAATTTTTTACTAGCTTTTTGTATTGCAAGTATTTCTGCATGTTTAGTTGTATCATATTTTGTTTCTTTTAAATTATGTGCTTTTGCTATTATCTGTCCATCTTTTACTATGATTACTCCTACAGGTACTTCTAATTTTTCATATGCCTTTTTTGCTTCTTTTAGTGCAATTTTCATAAACTTATCTTCCATTTTCCCATCTTTCCTACTCTATTCTTTAATATTACTGATATTTTACTATTATTTTTTATAAAATGGTGTACCAGAAGGGATTCGAACCCCCGACCTGCAGTTTAGGAAACTGATGCTCTATCCTACTGAGCTACTGGTACATATTTTTATTTATTTAATACATTTTTGCATTTTTATTATAACAAAAAAAAATCTATATTTCAAACCTTCAATTTTGGTCTTTAAAATCATTAGTTTATCCACAAGTTATAAAATATAATAAAATAGTACAAATTTGCTGGTCAGACTAATCATATAAATAAGTTTAATAACATTCAAATTAAAATGAAAAAGTTAAAACTTAAAACTCTTTCTTAGTTGACAATAAAATTATTAAATGCTAATATTATAAAATGAAAATATTAAAAAAGAGGAATAAAAAATGCAAAAGAGCAATTTAGAAGAAAAAGTAAAAAATAGTGCAAATATAGAAGAAAATACAATAACATATATGGAAGATAAACAAGAAAAAGTTACAGATAATTATAATGACGATATTAATCAACTAAATACTTCCAAAAATACTCGGAAAAAAATCTAAAAAGAAAAAATCATTAAAACAGAAATTATTAATTTTATTATCAATATTAATTTCAATTATTGTTTTATTTGTAATTTTTGTTTTTTTATTTTTTAAAACATCACTTTTTCAAAAATATAAAGAACTATGGGTAGTAACTGCAATGTCAACAATGAATCATCAATATTTAGCTACATGGTTTTTATCAGAAGAAGAAATAAATGAAATTTTAGAAAGACTTAAAGTACATAATAATGAAGATTCAAATTCAGATGAAATCATTGTTGAAGATAACTCTCAAAAGGAAATTACCATAGATAAAATAACAGGTAAAAATTATATTGGATTTGTAATGACAATTCCAGATCCTTCAAAAGTAAAATTAGTTGATGGCAGACTTTCTTCTAGGGGATCAAAATTAAGCGAAATTGTAAGTAAAAATAAAGCAATTGGTGGAATAAACGCAGGTGGATTTACAGATGAAAATGGTGTAGGTTCTGGTAACTCTTTATCTAAAGCTACTATTATAAATAAAAAAATGCTATATGGAAGTAAATCATATAGATATAGTTTAATTGGTTTAACTTCTGACTCTAAATTAGTATTAGGAAAATATAATTATCAAGAAGCTATGGCTAAAGATATACAATCCGCAATAGAATTTGGACCTTATTTAATTGTTAATGGAAATAATCAAATAACAAATTCAAATTCAGGTGGAATTCATCCAAGAACAGCAATTGGTCAAAAACAAGATGGCACAATGATTTTTGTTGTTATAGATGGAAGACAAATAGGTTATAGTATTGGAACCAATTTATTAGAACTTCAAAATATATTTAATCAATATGATGCTTATAATGCTGCAAACTTAGATGGTGGTTCTTCATCTACAATGTATTATAATGGTAAACTAGTTAATAAACCTTCAACTCCTGCTGGTCAAAGATATTTACCTAATGCATTTATTGTTACAGAATAATTTTAAAAGGTGAGTAAAAATGCAAAAAATATTAAGTCATATGAGAAAAGCAATTGAAGAATATAATATGATAGAAGAAAATGATAAAATAGCTATATGCCTATCAGGTGGAAAAGACTCAATAACAATGTTACATGCATTTAAATCTTTACAAAGATTTTATCCTAAAAAATTTGATATTATAGCAATTAGCATAAATCCAGGATTTGAATTTTTCAATACAATTCTATTACATCATATATGTGATAATTTAGATGTACCTTTATTTATAGAAAAAAGTAATGCTAAGGAAATTGTTTTTGATATTAGAAAAGAAAAAAACCCATGTTCACTTTGTGCTAATTTACGCAGAGGTATTATAAATTCAGTAGCAATACGTGAAGGATGTAATAAAATTGCTCTAGGTCATAATCAAGATGATGTCTTAGAAACTTTTTTACTAAATTTGTTTTATACTGGTAGTATTGGTACTTTTTCACCTATTAGTTATATGGATCGTTCAAAAATAACTTTAATTAGGCCTTTACTATATACACCTGAAAAAGATATCAGAAGATTTATAAGAAAAAATAATTTAACTGTTATGCCAAAAGTTTGCCCAATGGATGGAAAATCAAAAAGAGAAGATATGAAACAATTGATTTTTTCTCTTACAAAAAATATCCCAATGATACGCGCAAATTTATTTGGTTCAATTCAAAGAAATTTAGAAGAATGGAAAAAGAGATAGCAATTACTTGCTATCTTCTTTTCCTAACATAACCATAATACACATTATAATATTCACAATTGTTGTTAGAATAGATAATATCCATAACAAACTACTACATGGTAGTGGTAGTCCTTTAATAGTTACACCATTTTGTTCTAGAACATAAACTATACTTAATAATTTCGTAGTTACGAAAGTAGATATACTATGTTCTAGGATTACTAAAATAACTAGAAAAATTTTTCTCCGCATTTTCATCCTCCTTTATAGATGAATCAACTATATTAACATGTGTCATTTAATATTATAACATATATTAAACATAAAATCTACACTTTTTCTATGTTTTATAAAAGACTAAATATGATTATTTTACTATCTCTATCATTGCATCCTTCAATAATTCTAACTTATTTATAGAATCTACTTCAGACTTACCTTTAACACCCATATATAATTTAATTTTAGGTTCTGTACCAGAAGGTCTTACACAACACCAAGCATCATCTTCAAGTTGATAATATAATACATTAGATCGTGGTAATCCTGTTTTTGTAATTTCACCTGTTTGCATATCTTTAACAATGTCTGTATCAATATCTTTAAATGTTAATACTTTATAGTCACCTATCTTTTCTACTGGTGTATTTCTCATTTTTGTCATCATATCTTTTATTTTTTGAGCACCTTCTGCTCCTTCCATTACAATAGATACCTGTGTTTCTTTATAATATCCATATTTTTCATATATATCATTCATTGCATCCCATAATGTTTTTCCTTTTGATTTATAATAACATGCTGCCTCACAAAGAGCCATTACAGCTGCAATACCGTCTTTATCTCTTGCATAATCTCCAATTAAACAACCATAACTTTCTTCAAATCCAAATACATATGTTTTATCATGATTTTCTTCTGCTTTTTTCATAACTGCACCTATATTTTTAAATCCTGTTAAAACTTCTATACATTCTAAATTATAATTTTTAGAAATTGCCTTTGCTAATTCAGAAGATACTATTGTTGTTATAAACATTCCATCACTAGGAAGTATTCCTTTTTCTTTCATTTGAGAAATTCTATATTCAGCTATTAAAAGAGCTGACATATTTCCTGTATATTCCATATATTTTTCACTTTTTGAATCTTTTGCAAAAATTCCTAATCTATCTGCATCAGGGTCTGTTGCCAAAACTACATCAGCATCCTTTTCCTCTGCTAGTTCTAATGCTAACTTAAATGCTTTTTTATCTTCTGGATTTGGATAACTTACTGTTGGAAAATTTCCATCTGGATCTTTTTGTTCTGGAACAACATAAACATTTTTTAAACCAATTTCGTTTAATAATCGCTCTGCAATTGTATTTCCTGTTCCATGCAATGGTGTATAAACAACTTTTAGGTCTTTCCCTTCTTGTTTTACAATTTCTGGATTTAAAACTGAGTTTTTTAATATTTCTAAATATTTATCATCCATTTCAGTTTTAATTATATTAAATAAACCTCTACTTTCTGCTTCTTCTCTTGTAATTTCTTTAATTTCACTATAGCTTTTAACTGCTCTAACTTTTGCAATAATATCTTTATCTCTTGGACTAACTATTTGAGAACCATCATCCCAATATACTTTATACCCATTATATTGAGGTGGATTATGACTTGCTGTTATCATAACACCAGCTGTACATTTCAATTCTCTTACTGCAAATGATAACTCTGGAACTGGTCTTAAATTTTCAAATAAATATGTTTTAATTCCATTTGCATTTAAAATTAAAGCTGTTTGCATACTAAATTCTTTTGACATTTTTCTAGAATCATAACTAATTGCAACACCTTTATCTTGAGTTCCTTGTTCTACAATATAATTTGCTAGTCCTTGTGTTGCTTTACCTACAGTATATTTATTCATACGATTTGTTCCAGCTCCAATAACTCCACGAAGTCCTGCTGTTCCAAATTCTAGTTCTTTATAAAATCTATCTTCAATTTCTTTTTCATCATCTTTTATTGATAGTAATTCTTGTTTAGTTTCATCATCAAATTCTGTACTTTCACACCATTTTTCATATTCTTTTAAATAATCCATAATTTTAATCCTTTCTCTAATATATTTATTAAAATAAAATGTCACATTAGAATATATTTGTTCTCTAATGCGACATAATTTTAATCTAAATGATTATATTTTTTGTATAACTCTCTTGCTGTTCTAGGACAGTCAACACCTGCTGAATCCGCATTTTTAACTGGAGCAAATTCTTCTTCTCTTTTCACTCTTAATACAGCCATATCATCAACTTCACCAAAAGCATCAAATAAAAATGCCTCAAATTTATATGCATTTGGAGAATCTGGTACTACTACATTTCCACTTTTATCTATAAATTTAGCTTTTTTATATGCTACATGATAAGGAAGTGGACTTGCCCCCATTCTTTCTACTGCCTTAACACTAAATAAATTACATAGTATATGTGACTCTCCATATAATAATTCACCATTTTCATCTGTTGCCTCTGCCATTTCATTTGTAATTTCTGAATATTCTATAACATTTGGCTTTCCATTTCTTTTACAAAATACTCCTACTTTTTCGTGTGGATTCGCTTTTACTACTGATTTACATGCAACAGTAACTTCTTTATCTATTGCAACTCCCATAAGTACAGGATCAACCATTTTAACCAAACAATTGTCAACTCCACCAATAAACACCCATTCAATTCCCATATTTTTCATTACTTGAGTCATACCACTTTTTAAAAGTGATTCATATATTCCACCATGACCATCAGCAGCTAGTTTTATTAACCCATTTTCATCAATTAATATCTTTCCTTCTGTATCAATCATTGGTAACTCACCTTGAATGAAGAAAAATAAATCTCTATCTTTTTTATATCCAAAATTTTTATTTTTTTCAAAAAATTCTACAGTTGCTTTATTATTTTCTCTACTTGTCATTATAAACCATGGAATAGTAACTCCATATTTTTTGCCTTCATTTTTTAAACTATCACTTAATAACTCAAATAAAGATTTGTGAGAATCTAAACCAATATCATAAGTTCCCTTTGGTCCATCATGTCCAAGTCTTGTTCCTTGCCCTCCTGCCATTGTAACAGCTGCAAGTTTTCCTTCTTTAATAGTATTTTTTCCTATGTTCTCATAATATTTATATTTATCATTTAACTTATATTTATCTAAATACTCCATAGGTGTTATTACATCTTCATTTTTTTGCTCTTCTTTATTTGTATTATTATATAAACTTTCTATTAATGGGAAATCTATTTTTTCTATTTGTTTTAATAATTGGTTTTTGTGACTTTCATCTAATTTCTCATAATGATTTAAAACATGCTCTTGTTTATATTTTTTCAAAGTTGCCTTTATTTCAGCTAAATTTTTCTCCATAAAATCTTCTCCTTTAATCTAACAATAAAACAGATAATAAAATTATCTGTTTTATTTATACACTATTTTTATTAATTTATCAATAGTCAAAATAATTTTTGTATTTGCTTTTCTCCTACTGTATTTATTACTGTGCTATATTTACTCATAATATCATTTAAATTGTTCATAACTTCTTGTATTTCATAACAATCAACAATATTTATATTATCTCTATTATTTATTTCTGATATTTTCTTATTTTGATTTTCTATAAAATTTATACTTCCTTTTATAAATACAATTGCTTCTTTAGATTCATCTGCAATATTTTTTATTTTATTTAATTTTCTTTTTATATTATTACTCCAATCTAAATTTAAAAGTTCTTGCTTTTTGTTTTCTTTTAAATTTATTCTTGAAATTAGAACATTAATTGTATCTTCTAAATTATTTTCATTTAAAACAACTATTTTTTTATTATTATCCATATTTTTACTTATATATGGTAAACTTATCATTTCAAAATGATAATCACCTGAATAAACTATACAACTTTTCTCTTTTGTTAATTGATCTTTGCTCATTAAAAAATCAGTCCTTTCAAATTTCTTTTATTTATAAGCTTTCAACGCTTACGCTTTTTTGGCGTTACTGGTAAATTTTACCATTTGTTTACAAATATGTCAATATTATTTCAAAAAAACTTATCGACAAAATATGTCACTGTATATTATTTTAAAAATTGTTAATAATTATATTAAAAGAATATTTTAGTAAAAAAGTTTTTTGGAGGTAACATATGAAAAAAATATTAAATATATTTAAAAATACCAAAGTTAAAATGGTAATAATATTAAGTTTATTATTATTTATTTATATATCAATATGTGCTATTTCTTATGCACAAAATACTTCTATAGATTTAGCAAACAGTGTATTTAGATTACATGTATTAGCAAATAGTGATTCAAAAGAAGATCAAGATTTAAAATATATTGTAAGAGATAAATTATTAGAATATATGAATCAAATTTGTAAAAATTGTAAAACAAAACAAGAAGCAATTAGTTTAGTTGAAGAAAATAAAAATAATTTTTATCAAATTGCTACTAATACAATAAAAGAAAATGGATATTCATATGATGTAAAAATAAATATTGGAAATTTTGAATTTCCTACTAAAACTTATGGCGATATTTCTTTACCTGCAGGATATTATGATGCTTTACGTGTAGAAATAGGAGAAGCAAAAGGTCAAAACTGGTGGTGTGTAATGTTTCCTCCTTTATGTTTTGTAGATATTTCATCTGGAACTGTTTCTGAAGAATCTAAAGAATTATTAGAAAAAAATCTTACAGAAGAAGAATTTGCTTTAGTTTCTGATTCATCTAATAAAAATATACAATTTAAATTTAAATTATTAGAATTCTTTAATAATAGTGGTATAATAACTGCAAAAAAATAGTTGCATTACTTTAAAGTTTATGTTATATTTTATAAGTAATAGAGTGCTAATATTTTATTACACTCTTTTTTAATGTAAAAAAATATATTAATGGAGGGAGTTTTATTGGAAAAATTAGTCGTAACAGGTCCTACTTCATTAAAAGGAGAAGTAACAATAAATGGTGCAAAAAATGCTGCTGTAGCAATTTTACCTGCTACACTTTTAATAGATGGTTCATGTATTATTGAAAACTTACCTAATATAAGTGATATAAAAATATCTTGTGAAATATTAGAACAATTAGGATCAAAAATCACATGGATAGGAAAAAATAGTATAAAAATAGATAATTCCAACTTAAAAACAACAAAAGCTCCTCTAGATTTGACTAGTAAATTTAGAGCTTCTTACTATATAGTTGGTGCTATGTTAGGTCGAATGGGAGAAGTAGAAGTTGGTATGCCTGGTGGATGTAAGCTAGGTGCAAGACCAATTGATCAACATGTAAAAGGATTTGAATTATTAGGAGCTAATGTTGTCGTAGAAAAAGGAACAATATATGCTAAAGCTAAAAAACTTATTGGTGGTTCGGTTTATATGGATATTGTTTCTGTTGGAGCAACAATAAATGTAATGTTATCAGCTGTTCTTGCAAAAGGTACCACTATTATTGATAATGCTGCAAAAGAACCTCATATAGTTGATGTAGCTAACTTTTTAAATACAATGGGTGCAGATATAAGAGGTGCTGGTACTGACGTTATAAAAATTAATGGAGTAGAAAAATTACATGGCAATGCCTCTTATTCTGTTGTTCCAGATCAAATTGAAGCAGGAACTTTTATGTTAGCAGCTGTTGCTACTAAAGGTGATTTAATACTAAAAAATTGTATTACAAAACATTTAGAATCAATAACAGCTAAAATATTAGAAATAGGTGGACATGTTGAAGATAATGGAGATAGCATTCATGTTTGGTGTGATAAAAGACCAAATAAAGCAACAATAAAAACATTACCTTACCCTGGATTCCCAACAGATTTGCAACCTCAAATGGGTGTTGTATTGTCTCTTGCTAATGGGACAAGTATTATAAATGAAAGTATTTGGGATTCTAGATTTCAATATACAGATGAATTAAATAAAATGGGTGCTAAAATAACAGCTCAAGGGAAAAGTGCCTTTTTTGAAGGTGTAAAAAAATTATATGGTGCACCTGTATACTCATCTGATTTAAGAGCAGGTGCTGCACTTGTAATTGCAGGTACAGTAGCACAAGGTAAAACAGAAATTTACAATTTAGAACATATTGATAGAGGATATGAAAATATAGAAGAAAAATTCAGAAAAATTGGTGCTAAAATAGAAAGAATAAAGGAATAATTAAAATGCTAAACTTTTGTAGTTTATATAGTGGTAGTAGCGGTAATAGCTTATTTGTTGAAAGTAAAAATACTAAAATTTTAATAGATGCTGGAGTAAGTAGTAAAAAAATAGAATTTGCACTAGAATGCTTGAATATTGATCCAAATACAATAGATGCATTGTTAGTATCACATGAACATATTGATCATGTACGTAGTTTAGGTACCTTTTCAAAAAAATTCAATTTGTCAGTATATGTTGACCAGAAAACACTTGATGCTATGCCAGTTCAAAGAGATAAAATAGATTCAAAAAATATAAAGACTTTTAATATAAATGATCATTTTTTTATAGGAGATTTAGATATACATCCATTTTCTATACCTCATGATGCTATTAATCCTTGTGGATTTAATATTTACAATGGAGACAAGAAAATAAGTGTAGCAACAGATATAGGACATATGACTAATGATATAATAAAAAAATTAGAAGAAAGTTCTTTTATTATGTTAGAGTCAAATTACGATCCAGAAGTTCTTAAATGCTCTTCTTATCCTTTTCATCTTAAATCTCGAATAGCTGGACCTATAGGGCATCTTTCAAATCAAATGGCTGGAAAAACAATTTCACATTTAGTAAAATCAGGTTTAAAAACTGCAATGTTAGGTCATTTAAGTAAAGAAAGTAACTTTCCCGAACTTGCTTATAGAACAGTAGTTGATGAACTAATTTCAAATAATTGTAATGAGAATGATTTATCACTTAGTGTAGCTTCTAGAGATGAACACAGCAAAATA
>CANTHA010000048.1 GCA_947653375.1 uncultured Clostridium sp.
CACCATTTCTTATTCCTTCTGGTATCTTTACAGTATATGTTTTTATTGAATCATCTACAGTTTTAAATGATATTGTCTTTTCTTGTCCATAAAAAGCTTCATATATATTTGCTTCTATATTTGTTTCTATATTTTCTCCTTTTATAGGTTTTTCTTTCTTTTTATATACTTCTTTTTTATCTATATCACCTAAAAACATATTAATTATTCTATTTTTCTCATCTTTATCAGAAAATGCCTTTTGTTGTTTCATAAAATGAGAATTCCATACCCTATCATATTTTCTTTTTGATGAAGGAATAGATAATATTTTATATGCTTCATTTATATCTTTAATTTTTTCCTCTGATAAATGATCTTTCACATTTACATCAGGATGATATTTTTTCGCAGCAGTACGATATGCTATTTTTATTTCATCTATAGAAACTCTACTAGTTTCTAGTCCTAATATTTTATAATAATTTTTAAAAACCATTTTTAACATCCTCCTAAAATAGGTATGGATATTATATCACAATTACAAAAAAAATCCATAGTTTTAATGGATTTTTAATTAGTTTATTGAATTTTTTCTTATTTTTAATATAAATTTAGTTAATTTTTATTTTTTAACTCATCAACAATATCAAAAAATTTCATACCATTTGATGCTTTAAATAAAATAACATCATTTGGATTCATTAATTTATTTATTTTTTGTAATATTTGTTTTTTGTCTTTTAAAAAATATATTGAATCTTTGCTCATTCCTTCATTTTCAGCTTGTTTAGCAATATATCTAGCACTATCTCCTGAGCAAATAAGTATATCTATTTTATTGTTATATATCTCTTTTCCTACATTTTCATGTAATTCTTTAGCAAATTCTCCTAATTCAAGCATATCACCAAGTACTGCAATTTTTCTATTTTTTACAAATGTTGATAAATATTTTATAGATGCTTTCATTGATTCAAAACTTGCATTATATGAATCATTTATAATTTTTATACCATTTTTTAATTCTATAATATCCATTCTTTTTTTAGTCAATTCAAATTGTCCAATTCCTTTTTTTATTTTTTCATTTTCAATTCCTAACTCATTTCCAACAGCAATTGCACATAAACTATTTAATATAAAATGTTCTCCACCAACAGGAACATTAATTTCAACTTTTTCATTATTGATTTTACATGTAAATTTGCTACTTTTAGTTTCCATTTTTATATTATTTGAATTATAATCACTAATTTCATTTATACCAAATGTTTTTATATTTTTATTGTATTTTTCATTTTCATACCAACTATGTAATAAATCATTATCATTATTGATTATAATCGTTGGATTTTTACATCCATCTAATATTTCTAATTTTGCCTTTAAAATATTCTCTCTTGATCCTAAATTTCCTATATGTGATGTCCCTATATTTGTAATTACACATATATTAGGTTTTGCAATTGAAGTTAATAAATGAATTTCTCCCAAATGGTTCATTCCCATTTCTAAAACTAATGCTTGATGGTCTTTTAACTTTAAGATTGTAAATGGTAATCCTATATTATTATTAAAATTTGCTTCTGTTTTTAAAGTTTTATATTTTTGTGAAACAACACTTGCAATTATATCCTTTGTACTTGTTTTTCCAACACTACCAGTAATAGCAATAACTGGTATATTATATAAACTTCTTTTATATGAAGCAATTTCATATAAAGCTTGTAAAGTATTTTTTACTTTAATTATTGTTCTATCTTTCCACAATTCTTTATTATCTTGTGTAAAACTTATATTTTCAACTATAACTACACTTGCTCCTTTTTTTAGTGCTTCTTCCCAAAAACAACTCCCATCAAACTTTTCTCCCTTTATTCCTATGTATACATCACCTTTACTAATTTTTCTGGTATCTTTAGAAAAATTTTCACAAATAGTATCTTGTTTTCCTACTATCAATTGACCTTTTGTAATACTTAATAAATCTTTTACCAAGATGCTTTTCATTGACCTTTCACCTCTTTATAAATTATATGTCTATTTTTTATTTTTTGCAATAATTATATAAATCTAAGTTTAGATTTTTTAAAATGATTAATTTATACAAAAGTTATAATATTAGTAAAATAGTATAATGCGTAGTTTGGGAAGACGTTTATAACTACAGATAAGCTAGATAACTCTTCTATATTTGAAATTTATTGAACTTATTTATATGATTAGTCTGACCAACAAATCGTACTATTTTACTATATATTATAACTTTTAAATTAAATAAATAAGATATAAAATGTATTATTATTAAAATTTATTTAATAATAATACATTTTAATCTGACCTATTTTATGCTTTTATGAAATTAAACAATTCATCTACTAGCTTTCAACTGAACGATTTGCTATTTCTATTGCTTTTTTTACAATATTCCCACAGTCTTTTGAAGAAACATTTGCCCAACTTCCACCATCTTGTTTTACTTGATCATATACTCCAAGTTCTTTTGCTATTTCTTCTCTTAAATTTTCAGATATTAATTTACTGTTTCTAGACATAATATCCTCCTTTGTAATCTTTTTTATAAGATTTCATATAATTAATTAAAATAAAACTTAATTTTAAGCTTTATTTATATTTTTATTATTCTCAAAATTTCTTATTTTATTTTGACATTTTTTTATATTTATATATATTTTTTCACAAAATATGATATAATTAAATAGATGATTTCAAAAGGAGTTAAAAAATGAACATTAAAGAAAAAGATTTAGAAAAAATTTCAAAAAATAAAAATATTGAAAATAATTCTAAAAATGAAGAAAAAAATCAAAAAAATCTCGTTCCATCTCAAACAAAAGATTTTATACCAGTACAATCAATACATAAGAAAAAATTTCCAATTTTATACACATTACTTTTAATCCTAGCAATTATTTTAGTTTTAATTTTTTTAATAGTAATAGCATATAACTCTTTTAATACAAATATAATTTCTGGTGTTTCAATAAGAGGATTTGATGTATCAAATTTAAGTAAATCTGATGCTAAATATCAAGTAGATAATTATATAAAAGAATCTTTACCAGAAGAAATAAAATTAAAACATGGTGATTTTGAAGCAACTATCTCACTTTCACAAATAGATGCAACTTTTGATACAAAATCAGCATCTAATTCAGCTTATGAAATTGGTAGAAACGGAAATATTTTTCACAATACTTTTTATATATTATCAACAATGTTTGGAAATGTTAATATAGAACCTGATTTAAAAATAGATAAAAATCAATTAAGAAAAAATTTAGAAGATATTTCAACACAACTTCCTGATACAGTTATTCAAAGTAGCTATTATGTGGAAGATTCAAATTTAATTATAACATCAGGAAAAGAAGGAAATGTAGTAGATGTAGAAAATACTATAAAAAATATAAAAAATTCAATATCAGATTTCTCATGTAAAGATAATTCTATAGAAATATGTGTTAAAACTCAACAGCCAGATCCAATAAATATAGAAAAAATACATAGCGAAATATACAAAGAGCCTGTTGATGCTTACTTTACACAAGACCCATTTTGTGTATATCCATCTGAAAATGGTATAGACTTTAATATATCAATAGATGAAGCAAATTCGATAATATCTTCTGAAAAAAAGGATGAATATATTATTCCTGTAAAAATAATAAAACCAAATATAACTACAAATATGATAGGAACAGAAGCCTTTCCTGATTTATTATCAACATTTTCTACCAAATATCCTGTTAGTAACAGAAATCGTACAACAAATTTAATTTTAGCAGCAAATAAGATAAATGGAACTGTTCTTATGCCTGGTGAAACATTTTCTTATAATAAAGTAGTTGGTGCAAGAACTATTGCAGCTGGATATAAAGAAGCTGCAATATATGTAAAAGGAGAAGTTGTAGACGGACTAGGTGGAGGAATTTGTCAAGTAACATCTACACTATATAATGCCGCTGTCTATGCAAATTTGGAAATTATACAAAGAACAAATCATCAATTTGTACCATCATATGTAACAGCCAGTAGAGATGCTACTGTTGTATATGGTTCAATAGATTTTCAATTTAAAAATAACAGAAATTACCCAATAAAATTAATATGTTCAGTTTCTAATGGAATTGCCAATTTCCAAATATTTGGATTAAAACAAGAAGATGACTGTGAAGTAGAAATATCATCTTATCAAACTGGAAAATCTGCAACAGCAATTTATTCGGAGGCATATAAAATATTAAAAAGAGATGGAAAAATAATAGATAAACAATTACTTTCTAAAGATGTTTATAAAAGACATTAAATTGCCACTGGTTCCGGGTTTGATTGGCAATAATCATCAATATATAATAAAAATGGGCGACCCGTTTGTCACATTTTACTTGCCACTCAAACCCGGAACCAATGGCAAATTACATTGTTAAAGTACCATTAGGAGTATTACTTATTACTAAAATATCCTCTTCTCTACCATTTTCAGCATTTATATAAACTAAAAATTCAGTATCATCAACTTTTCCCTTAAATTCATAGCATAGTATTTCTGTTTTCCATTCTGTAGGAATAACAGCCATTCCTTCACTTTCTATATTTAATTGAGAATTCAATGTTTTTTTAGCAGTTTCTTTACTTATTTTTACTTTATTTGTATTTCTTTTCTCATGATTATTTAAATAACCTGTTGTTTCTATACCTAATATTTCTCCATCATCTAAAGCAACTTTAACTTTAATTAGATCTGGATACATTACAATGTCCTCTTGAGTATAAGCATAATTTATTGTCACAATTCCCTCTTGTTTTAAATAATAAGTTTCTTTCATATTTGAAAATCCTTTATTGTCCAAATATTTTTTACCTAGTTCATTTGCCTCTTCTTGAGATATTATTTCTGAATTAACACTTCTATTTGTATTCATATTTACTACATGCCCACCTTTTTTTGAAATAGAAATATTTATTGTTTCATCTTTTTTATTTTTTATAGAAAAATCATATACTGGAATTGTTGCATTTTCTGAATATCCTAAATTTGTAGTTTCATTTATATTATCTCTTCCGATAAATTCTTCAGCTTTTTGTTTTGCTTGTTCTTCACTAATATCATCACCTGTTAAACCTTTAGGTTCATTATTTGTTAAATGTTCTGAAAAGGCACCATCATAAATTAAACCAGAATATTCATGAAAATTTTCTTCTAAATTACTAAAACTTTCTTTAGATATATTGTCAACTTGTTGTGCAAAAGCAATATTACCTTTTTTAGTCAATTCTCCCCATTCTAATCTTCCACTATTTAAGTCTTCTGAAAGTTGATTTAAAGTATTTTCTAATTCAATACTATATCCATGTAAATCTTTCAAATTTTTTAAATCTTCTTGAGTTAAGCTCTCATTATATATATTTTTTCTTGAAAGAGAATAACTATAATCACTAACCTGATTTAAAAATTTCTCAGTATTTGCTAATTCCTGACTCTCAATTGGTAGCATACTTAAATAACTTTGTGCTAAATTTGCCTCTCTCCACAAATTTGTTAATGTTTCTGCTCCATGTTCTGGAGTTGTAGAAATTAATGATTTTGCAAGATAAACTTCAACATTTTGAACATAATCAACTAATTCATAAAATGCCATATTGTAATTATTTTCAGATGCTTGTCTATATTCAGTTTTCTTTTTATATAAAATAGCTCCTAATATTGCAACAATAATTAAAAGTATACAAATTATAGTTAGCATATGCCCTTTTTTTAACCTATTTTTCCAATCTATTAATTTATTCATTTGAATCTTCCTTTCTAAAATTAATTTTAAAATTTATAAGACTACTTGCAAAATCTATGTTTTCCTATTGTCTTAACTAATGGTCTTGACCATATCCACTTATTAGTTGCAGTTTGTGGATTAAAGTAATAAATACAACCACCTGTTGGATCCCAACCATTTTTAGCATCTTGTGCTGCTTTATAAACAGTACTACCTTCACTTATTGGTGCATTAATTTGTCCATCTGCTACAGCTGTAAATGCACCTGCTTGATATATAACCCCAGCTATAGTATTTGGAAATTTAGAACTTTTTACTCTATTTAAAATAACTGCACCAACTGCTACTTGACCTTCATATGGCTCTCCTCTAGCTTCTCCATTTATAGCTCTTGCCATTAATTGAATGTCTGAAGTTCCAGAATTTGCTGCATAGCTTACACTAATATCATCAATATTAATTCCTATAAACAATATTAAACTTAATAAAATAATCATAATCAAAAATATAAAAATAATTTTTATTACATTTTTCAAAAAAATCACCCTTTTCTTAATTATAATTATTTTGTAACAATTTCATTTAAAATATTCCACTTTTTGAATTTTTTATTTAAATATGATAAAATTCTTTTATAAATGAAATAAAAAAGGTGAGATTTATGAAAATTTTAATTTTTTATGCATCTTATGGAGGTGGGCATTTAAATGCTGCCAAATCTATAAATGACTATATTATAAATAATTATAAAAATTTTGATGTTGAATTAATAGATTGTATGAAATATGTTAATAAAACAATTGAAAAAATAACAACTACTGCTTATAAAGAAATGGCTAAAAAGGCTCCATGGGCTTGGGGAAAGATTTATGCTGACTCACAAAAAGGACCTTTAGCTCATATTTCTTCACGTTCAAATAAAATAATGGCAATTAAACTATTAAAATTATTACGTGAAAAGCAACCAGATTTAATTATTTCTACACATCCTTTTGGAAGTCAAATGTGTAGCTATTTAAAAAGAAAAGGTAAAATATCTGCAAAAATTGCAACTATTATGACTGACTTTGCACCACATGATCAATGGTTAGTTGGTAATAATTTCACAGATTATTTCTTTGTAGCAAATGATAAAATGAAAACATATCTAATAAATAAACAAATACCTAAAGAAAAAATACATGAGACTGGAATTCCTATTTCAAACAGGTTTTTAGAGAAATTTGATAATAAAAAAATATTTAACGAATTAAATTTGTCTGAAAAAAAACAAACTATATTATTCTTTGCTGGTGGGGAATTTGGTTTAGGCAAATCTAAAACTATTGAAATATTTGAAAGCTTTATGAAATCTCCATTTGATATACAAGTAATAGGAATAGCTGGAAAAAACAAAAAAATGAAAGAAACTTTTGAAAATATAGTTAAAAAATATAATAAATTAGAAAGTGCAAAAATATTTTCATTTACTAATAAAATTCCCGAATTAATGTCAATATCTAACATAGTTGTAACAAAACCAGGAGGATTAACAACTTCTGAAAGTCTTGCTTGTAATTTACCTATGATTATTATTAATCCTATTCCAGGTCAAGAAGAAGAAAATGCTGAATTTTTAGAACAAAAGGGAGCCGCAGTATGGATTAAAAATTCAGATAATCCTGATACAATAATTAATAATTTGTTAGCAAGACCTAATAAATTAATCAAAATGGAAGAAAGTGCTAGAAAGTTAGGAAAATTAAATTCAACAGAAGAAATTTGTAAAATATTACTAAATAACTGAAATCACATTTTTTACTAATATACATAAATTATATCGAGGTGTTATTTATGTGCTTAAATTCGCTTTCAAGTTCAGAATTAATTGCTTTTAGCAGTTCATTAGCAGTTACTTTAGGAGAAAAATTATCTGCAGAAGAAGCTACTATTATTGCTGTATTTCTTACATCTTTAGCAGATAACTTTTCTATTATTGCAACAAAAAAAGCAACTATGAATTCCGACTAATAAATCGTAATTTATATTGCTTTTTTTATTATATTTCTCTTCTTCCTTCTAATGCTTTTGTTAATGTGATTTCATCTGTATATTCTAAATCTCCACCTACTGGAATACCATGAGCTATTCTTGTAACTGTAACTCCTAATGGCTTTATTAATTTTGATAGATACATAGCAGTTGCTTCTCCTTCAACTCTAGGATTAGTTGCCAAAATAACTTCTTTTACTTCTCCATTCATTAATCTAGATAATAATTCTTTTATTTTTATATCATCTGGTCCAATACCATTCATAGGCGAAATTGAACCATGTAAAACATGATAAACACCTTTGAACTCGTTTGTTTTCTCCATTGCAATTATATCTCTTACATCTTCTACCACACAAATTTGTGATTGATTTCTTTTTGGATTACTACAAATTATACATGGATCTGTATCTGAAATATTATAACATTTACTACAATATTTTAAATTTTTCTTTGCATTAAGAATAGAAGAAACAAATTCATTTGTTTCTTCTTCTGAAGAATTTAACATATAAAAAGCAAGTCTTGCTGCAGTTTTATGTCCTATACTTGGTAAACGTTCAAAACTTTCAATTAATTTTTCAATTGATGGTGAGTACAATGACATATTTATTCCCCCATTTAAATACTACATTAGTCCTGGTATATTAAATTTCCCAAGTTGATCAGCTTGTGCAGAATCTACTTGTCTTAAAGCTTCATTTATACATGTTAATATTAAATCTTCTAACATTTCTACATCTTCTGGATCTACTACTTCTGGCTTTATTTTTATTTCTTTTAAAACCTTATCTCCTGAAACTTTAACTGAAATAGCTCCTCCACCTGCTGTTGATTCAAATTCCTTACTAGATAATTCTGCTTGTGACTTTTCCATATCAGCTTGCATTTTTTTTGCTTCTTTCATTAAATTACCTATATTCATTCCTCCGAATCCTCCCATTCCTCCTGGGAATCCACCTCTTTTACCCATAATTCATATCCTCCTTTAATTTTAATCTATTATATTAAATGGTATATCTGAGTCATTTGCTATATTTTGCAAATCATCTTTTATATTTTTATTAATAACATTCTGCTCTTTAGTAATATATTTTATTTGCATTTCTTTCCCACAAGCAATTGAAACTAAATTTGATATTGCTTTTATATTTTCTTGTTTTTCCAATACTGTTTTTCCAAAAGGTGTTAAACCCTTAGGAAATTCAATTCCAATTGTCATATCATTTAATTCTACTGCTTTTGTATTAATTAAATTTGTATATAACACTACTTTCCCACTTTGTTTTAAATCATTTATGATTTGTGGCCAATATTCTTCTGATTTATTTGAAAACTTTTTAAATGATGTAGAAGATTTTGATGTATTAGTAGTTACTGATGGTTTACTATTACTTGATTTCATAGTAGTTGTCTGAATATTATTTTTAATTTTATTATTCGACATATTTGATATTTGTGAAGCATTATTAAATTGAGCTCTTTCAATATTTCCATTCTTTAAAAACTTTTCAATTCTGTCAATTCTGTCTTCAATAGTTTTATTTCCTTCTAATTGTTTATTACATAATTTTATTATTCCTGCTTGAAATACAATAGTTTTTTGTGTAGAAAATTTTAATTGACTTTCCAATTCAGATAATTCATAAATCAAATTCATTAATCTTTCTTTTGTTAATTTCTGTGAAATATTTTTTATTTGTTCTATCTCTTCTTTATTATATATTTCTAAATTTTCTGATATTTTAAAAACTAAAATATCTTTAGTATATTTAATCATTTCTAAAAGAAAATTATTAATATCTTTTCCATCTTCTAAAACAGTATTTATTGTTTTTAATGCATCTTCTACATTATATTCTATAATTGCATTTATTATATTTTGAACAAATATTGTTTTTGGTATCCCTACTAGATTTCTTATTTTATCTTCATCTATTTTGTTCTCACCATCTTGTATACATCTTTCTAAAATAGACAAAGCATCTCTCATTGCACCTTCAGAAAGTGCTGAAATTATATTTAATGCTCCTGTAGAAATTTCAATATTACTTTTTTCACATACTAATTCTAATCTTTTTTTTATATTTTCATCTGATATTCTTTTAAAGTCAAATTTTTGACATCTTGATAAAATTGTAGCTGGTAACTTTTGAGGTTCAGTAGTTGCCAATATAAATTTAACATGTTCAGGTGGCTCTTCTAATGTTTTAAGCAATGCATTAAAAGCTCCTGTTGATAACATATGAACCTCATCTATAATATATACACGATATTTTGCCTTTGTTGGTAAAAAGTTGACTTCTTCTCTAATACTTCTAATATCTTCTACGCTATTATTAGAAGCTGCATCCATTTCTATAATATCTGTTAATGATCCATTAATAGCACCTTTACATATTTCACATTCATTACATGGCTCTCCATTTTGCAAATTTAAACAATTAATTGCTCTTGCTAAAATCTTTGCAGCTGATGTCTTTCCTGTTCCTCTACTTCCATTAAATAGATAAGCATGTCCAACACGGTCTGCAATTATTTGATTTTTTAATGTTTGAGTTATATGTTCTTGACCAACTATTTCTTCAAATTTTATTGGTCTAAACTTTCTATAAAGAGCTGTGTATCCCATAATTTTCACATCCTTATACATATAAAAAATGGCAGATATCTAATCTCTCTATGGAAAGTTTCCACATAAAGATAAACTACTTATTGCTGCTTCCTTCCGGACCTGACAAGATTCGTAGGTCTCTATTGGATACTCTCCATACAAAGATTAGCTCACACCATTTTTATTATATAATGAATACT
>CANTHA010000049.1 GCA_947653375.1 uncultured Clostridium sp.
GTCGAATTTTTATTGTTAAAAAATATAAAAGAAGACATTTGGGAGACAATTGTAAGACCAGGAAATAAATTGCATGTTGGTACAAAAGTTGTTTTTGGAGATAATGTACTACAAGCAGAAATATTAGAGGTTTTACCAGGTGGAACAAGAAAAGTGAAATTTTATTATAAAGGAATTTTTAATGAAATATTAGATGAAATTGGTCTAATGCCTTTACCACCATATATACATGAAGAATTAAAAGAAAAAGATAGATACCAAACTGTATACGCAAAATATAATGGGTCAGCAGCTGCACCTACAGCTGGACTACACTTTACATCAGAATTATTAGAAAAATTACAAGAAAAAGGAATTGAAATAGCAAATGTAACGCTTCATGTAGGAATAGGAACATTTAGACCAGTAAAAGAAGACAATGTAGAAGAACATGAAATGCATTCAGAACATTTTTATATAAAAAAAGAAGATTGTGATAAAATTAATAATGCAAAAAAAGAAGGAAGAAGAGTAATAGCAGTTGGAACAACATCATGTAGAGTATTAGAAACAATAGCAGAAGACTCAACAGGATTTGTAAAGCCAATTGAAGAAGACACTAAAATATTCATATATCCAGGATACAAATTTAAATGTATAGACGGATTAATAACAAATTTCCATCTGCCACAATCTACACTATTAATGCTAGTATCTGCATTAGCTGAGAAAGAATATATTTTAAAAGCATATGAAGAAGCAGTAAAAGAAAAGTATAGATTTTTTAGTTTTGGTGATGCAATGCTCATAATGTGACAAAAGGGTCGGGTTTATTTGTCACATAAAATAAAATATTCTATAACTAAATTAAATAATAATTTCAAAAAATGATATTACGAAAAAAATTGTAAGGAAAAAAATATATAGTAAAAAAATACACAATAGATACTAAAATCTGCACAATAAAATACTTAAAAAGTGTCTACTAAAATTATTAAAAAGTGTATATTGAACAACTCAAAAAACGCACAACAAAATAGTCAGAAAATGCACAATACATATTGAAAAAAATAAAAAAATGTGTTATCCTAAAAAAAGAGGTGAAGTTAATGAAATTAACCAAAAAAGGTTATATGCCTAGACTAATAGATAAGGTGATAGAAGAAAATTTAGAAGTATTTGGTGCAATTAGTATTGAAGGACCAAAGTGGTGTGGAAAAACATGGACAGCTTTAAATCATTCGAATAGTGTAACATATTTAAATAATACAGCAGACAATTTTAGAGAAAAACATTTAGCAGAAATGGATGTGAATTTAGTTTTAGATAAAGATAAACCAGAACTTATAGATGAATGGCAAGAAGTACCTGCAATATGGGATGCAGTAAGATTTAAGTGTGACCAAGATAACGAAAAAGGGAAATATATTTTAACAGGTTCAAGTGTTCCAGTAAGCGATAAAATACATCATTCTGGAGCAGGAAGAATTTGCAAAATGAAAATGTATACAATGTCTTTATATGAGTCAGGGGATTCTAGTGGAGATATTTCTTTAAAAGATTTGTTTGAAAACAAAGTAAAAAATAAATTAGTAAACAAGGTAGAATTAAAAAGACTAGCAGAACTAATTGTAAGAGGTGGATGGCCTGAAACTATTAATATTAGTGTAGAAGGAGCTATGAAAATAGCTAGAAGTTATATTGAAGCAGTATTAGATAAAGATATAATTGAAATAGATGGAGTAAAAAGAGATAAACAAAAAATGGAAATGCTATTAAGATCTCTTGCAAGAAATGAAAGTACTATTTCTGCGAACAATGTATTAATGAAAGATATTGATGATAATGTTACAGAAGAAGATGTTACTATAAGTAGAAATACAGTTACGGATTATCTAAATGTACTAAACAGATTACATTTAATTGAAAATCAAAACTCTTTTGTGTATAAAATACGTTCAAGATTAAATGTGGGGAAAAATCCTAAAAGACATTTTGTAGATCCATCGTTAGGTTGTGCAATTTTAAATATTACTCCAGAGAAATTAATAAATGATTTAGAAACAATGGGACTATATTTTGAAGCTCTATGCGAAAGAGATTTAAAAATATATTCAGAAAGCATAGGTGCTAAGTTATACCATTATAGAGAAAATGATACTGGAGTAGAAGTTGATAGCATAGTAGAAATTGCTGATGGAGAATATGGAGCAATAGAAATAAAATTAGGTGCTAATAAAGAAGAAGAAGCAGTAGCAAGTTTGAAAAGATTTTACGAATTAGCAGAAATTAAACCTAAATTTATGTGTGTAATTTGTGGGTTATATGATGCTGTTGTAAAAAGACCAGATGGAATTTATGTACTACCAATTACAGCATTAAAACCATAAATAATAAATTTAGAAAAAAGATAAAGGTATTAAAATAATAAAGAATAAAATATGAAATGGAGTAAAAAGTATGGAATTAAGTGGAATTGTGGAAAAGTTAAAATATTACACACCAGAATTACCAAGAGAAGCAATAACAGAAGCATTAAGATACAAAGAAGAGATAACACCTAAATTGTTAGAAATGTTGAAATATACTAAAGAAAATTTAGAAAAAATTTTTTATGAAGAGGATGATTTTTTTGGATATACCTATGCATATTTTTTATTGGCAGAATTTAAAGAGAAAAAAGCATTTCCATATTTAATAGATTTACTGAATAAAGACGAAGAAATAATAGATTATATAATAGGAGATGATTATCCAGAATATGTACCAAGATTACTTGCAAGTACATATAATGGAGATGATAAGGCATTATTTGATATAATTGAAAATAATCAAATAAATGAATTCGTTAGATGTAGTACATTACAAACTTTTGCGATATTATATCTTTATGGTGTAAAGGATAGAAATTTTTTAGTAAATTATCTAAAAAAATTATTAAATGAAAAAGATGGAATGGATAATTTGTATTTATATGAAGAAATAATTGATGAGGTGTGCCATTTAAAGTTAACAGAATTAACAGAATATATTGATAAAGTAATGTATATGATTGAAAATAAAGAAGAAAGAGAAGAATTAAAGAATATATTAAAAGACGATAGTAAAATAAACAGAAATATATATCCATTTAAACCATTTTATGAATATATATATGATACTATTGGAATAATGGAAGAATTGCAATGTTTTAGATATATAGAAGATGAAGAATTTGAAAATTCTAATGAATACAAAGTGTGTCAATATATAATACAAAAGCGAGAAGATAATTATATTGACATCAAGATAGATATAGGTAGAAATGATTTATGCTCTTGTGGAAGTGGGAAGAAGTATAAAAACTGCTGTGGAAGAAATCAGTAATATCAAGGGTTACAAGAATTGAGCAATATGCTAAATATGATAAAAAATAGTCATTTGACAGCGATTTGACATCGGTAGATTAAAATATGGATGTCAAAACTATAAAAGCATTGAAAATACTGTATTACAGGCTCGATGTCAATATTGATAATAGTAAAGAGAGTTAAACATTTTTATATGTCTAACTCTTTTTTATTTGCTAAATTAAATATTTGGAGGTAAAACTATGGTCAATGTGAGAAAGAGAGGGAGCGGTTATCAATACTATTTTGAAATCGCACCAGTTGATGGAAAAAGGAAACAAAAGGTGAAATCGGGATTTAAAACAAAGTCAGAGGCTTATAATGAAGGAATGAAAGCATATAATGAGTACACAAATACAGGACATTCATTTACACCAAAAACATTATCTTATAGTGATTATTTAGATTATTGGATGAAGGAGCATTGTGAAATAAATTTGAAGTATCATACAATACAAGCATATAAAAATATTATAAAAAATCATATAAAACCAAGATTAGGATTTTATAGATTATCACAAATAACAACATCGACACTTCAAGAATGTGTAAATAATATTTATGTAGAAAAAGGCTTTTCAAAAAATTTTTTAAAAAATATATTAAAAGTATTAAAAACATCATTTGGATATGCAACAGATGTTGTTGGCTTTGTTAAAGAAAATCCAGCATTAAAAGTTAGATTGCCTAAATATGATATTCCAGAATCAGATCCTGCACATATTTTTACGAAAGAAGAAATTACTATGATATTAGATAGATTTAAAAATAATCACGCATTTTATTATGCAGCTTTGACAGCATATTACACAGGACTTCGAGTTTCAGAAGTATTTGGATTAACTTGGGATGATATAGATTTAGAAAACAAGACATTAACAGTAAATAAGAATATAATAGAAAAAAATCAAAATGGTAGTACACACGGAAGGCATTTAAGCGGTAAAGCAAAAACGGTATGGTATTTTGGAACTTGCAAAACATCAAGTAGCTATAGGACTATAGATATTGGAGATACACTAACAAATGCGTTAAAAGAATTTAAAGAAGAACAAGAAAAATATAAGCAAGAATATGGAGATTCATATATGAAACATTATGCAAAAGAAGTGGTTAATCAATATACTAATAAGCCAGAAATCAAAATAATCAATGCTTTTGCAGAGATAGAGGTTGGATTGCCAGAAGTAAATTTAGTATTTGTAAAAAATAATGGAATATTTGAAGGTACAGCCACAGCTAAGTATCCGTTTAAGGTTATTCACTATGAATTAGGAATTTCGTGTAGATTTCACGATTTTAGAGATACACACGCAACAAGACTAATTGAATCTGGAGCAGATATAAAGGCAGTATCAAAAAGACTAGGACATAGTACAATAAGAACGACCTATGAGATATATGTAAGAGTTACTTCTAAAATGAAAAATGATACTGTAGAAAGATTTGAACAATATGCAGTAAATTTATAAAAGATATAATTGAATATATAAAAGCTATTTCAAAAGAGATAGCTTTATTTTTTGGGAAGGAGAATGAAAGTGCAAAAGTTAGAATTAGAAAAACCACATAAAACAAATACAACATATTCAAGAGAAACTGCAAAAAGAGCACTAGAAAATGTGGTACAAAGAATAAAAGAAGCAAATGAAAATAAGGAATTTATTTATAGAATTACGAAAGCAGTTCTATTTGGATCATATATAAATTCAACTAAAGAAAAAATTGGAGATTTAGATATTGCTATATATGTTGAATTAAAAAATAAAGATATACCAGAAGTTGAACAAAATATTGCTAGAGCAAGAACTTCATATAACTATGTACCATTTATATTAAAATTTATATATGGAAAAGAAGAAGTCTTTAAGTATATAAAAGATAAGAAGAAAGTATTAGAACTCCACGATGGAATTAAAGTTGATGAAGATGCAAAAAGATTTAATGAGCCAAGTTATATTTATTTCGATGAAAATAGAGTGATTTATGAGGAGGTGTAACAATGATAAAATTTTTATTGGGAGTAATTATTGGAGCCAATATATCACTAATCTTATATGCAATAATACTTGATGGAAAGAGAAGTGATCCATATAATGAATGATGAAAATAAAATAGGATACTATGCAATTATTCCATCAACAATTTTATTTAATGAAAGAATCAAGTCAAATGAAAAATTACTATATGCAGTAATAACTGTATTATCAAATAAAGAAGGATATTGCTTTGCTTCTAATAATTATCTAGGAAGATTATTAAATGCACAACCTCATACAATTTCAAAATGGGTTTCGCATTTGAGAGAATTAGGTTTTGTATGTTTAGATATTATTAAAAATGATAAAGGGGAAATAATACAACGAAGAATTTATCCTAATGATGTACCCTATGCGATAAATAGGACATACCCCTATTCGATAAATGGGACAGAGGGTATGTCCCCAAAAGGACAATATAATAATATAATAGATAATAGTATAAGTAATAATAAGATAGATAGATTATTTAATTATATAATAGATAAAGAAAAAGAAGTTCCAGAAGAATTTTTAAATTTGGAATATAATGAAATAATTGTAGCATTAAAAAGATATGATATGTATTATCCTAAAGAGATAGTAGAAAATATGTCTAAAGAGAATCTCGAAAGAATTAAGGATATAACATACGCTATTACTTTAATTGTAAAGAATAGATTATTTCATTTAACTAATAAAGTAAGTAGAGATAAATTGATACAACTTTATAATGAATGTAAGAATAGAGAAAATGAATATAAAGGAACTGAAAATCGAATTGAAAATTTTATTAACTATTATTATAAAAGTATAGAAAATGAATTAACGAAGGAAGTAGAAACGCCTTCTTTTTTTATGCCAGATAATAGTGAAATAGAAATTTAATATAAAGTAAAGGGGGTGATTCTTATGCCATATCCATAAGTAAACAATATCAAAATACTAGCAGAAAGGAGCATTTTCTATGAAAATTTATAGAGTAATATTCACAAGTATTGATATTGATGAATCAGATCATACAGTAGTTGTAACAACATTCTTAAACAGAGATAACGCATTAAAATATTATAGAACACAATTAGATGCTCTAAAAGAACAACAAGAAGAATTAGATATGGAAAGTTACACTATTGATGAAGATGAAAAATCATACGAAAGATATTTGAATGGGCGAGCAATGGAAGAATCTATTTCATTATACTTTGAGGAGGATAATACCTATGATGAGTTAGTTTTGCAGACACAAAAAAAGATGCAAGATGAAAAGGATAAAGAATATGAAATGTAAGAAGTTATTGACTATAACTCTAATTATTGTATTTATTATAGTATTTTCTATAAGTATTTATTTTTTGTTAAAAGATATGAAAGAATTAAATGAAAGCAATGAATCTACAGAAAATTTAATTGAAGAATCCATTGAAATAAATGAAGAAACACAAAAAAAGTGTATAGACTGGGAACATCTAAAATCAATCAATGAAGATATAATTGCTTGGATTGAAATTGAAGGTACAAATATAAATTATCCAATTTTAAAAGAGAAGGACGTTTATTATTTAAAACATTCATTTGACAAGAAATATAATAGTAATGGCTCAATATTTACAACTAATGCAGCACCTTTTGAAGATGCAGAAACTATTGTATATGGGCATAATATGAGAACTGGAAGTATGTTTTCAAATTTAAGCAATTATTGGAATGAAGATTTCCTTTATTCTCATCTTAAATTTAAAATTTATACTCCAGATTGCGATTATGAAGCAACAGTTTTTAGTGTCTACTCTATAGGCATTACAACTGAAAATAATAATATTAAGTCGCTAGATTTTAATGAAAAAATTAAGTATTATGAAAAAGTTAGTAAATTTCATATTGAAAACAATGCTAATATCAATAAAATAGTTAAATTATCAACTTGTTCTTATATAAATGCAAAAACAAGACCAACAGATCAGAGATATTACATTATTGCTAATATTATCCCTATTTAGAAAAAATGTGAAAAAAGGGCTGACAAATTTTTAAGAGCACGTTATTATTATATTAGGAGGTGTCGATTATGAAAAAGAAAATCCTTTTTATAATAATAATTTTAATATTAGTTGCTATTGGAATTGGAGGAAGTTTATACTTTATTTCATACAATAATGATAGTCAAGCAAAAAATGAAGATGAAAATTCTATGTCAGAAAATATTGTCAATTCGATTATAGATGATACAAATATAGTATCAAATGAATTGGAAAGTAATTTGAGTGAACAAAATATAGAAAATACGATGACAGAAGCAGATAATGAAAAACAAGAAACATCTGAAACTAAAGAAACTACTCAAACAACTACACAAGCAACAAGCAGTCCATCAAATAATAATCAAAGTTCACAAAAGGAAGAAACTGTAACAAAGAGTACAACTACTACAACACAGAAAACTATATCATCAACTTCTCAATTATCAAGTAGTGAAAATAGTAAACAAGAGGAAACTAAAACAGAGCTAAAAGTTGAAAGATGTACAAATAATAACAATCATTCTTTAGGAATTGGGAATTCTGGAAAATGGTTTAGTTCAAAGAGTGATGCTATTGCATACTATAATCAACAAACGAAATATTGGGGAGAGCAATGGGAGAATAATAAAATAGACAATGATACTTATTATAAAAATTGTCCTTCTGGATATGAAGTATGGGATTGTATGTATTGTGGTAAATGGACAATAAACTTTTATTACAGATAAAACAAAACTATATAAAGGTCAAGATTAAGTTCTTGGCTCTTTTTTTATGGGAGGAAATTATGATAAAAAAAGTGTTAAGAAAACTTGAAAGATTAAATGCAGAGAAATCTAAATTTATAACTGAACAATCAAATATACAAAAGAACATTGATGATATTGATATTGAAATAAAAAATTATGCTACTCTAAAAAAGGATTATGAAAAATTAGAGAAAAAATATAATGATTTAGCACATTCTCCAGAGGTAAAAAAGAATGAATGAGCAAGATGAAAAAATATTAGAACTTTATTTAAAAGATCTAAGAAAAAAGAAAATATTTCTATTTATCTTTATAATAATCCTTATAGTAAGTTTTAGTTTTTATGGATTTTATACTAAATACAAACAATCTTCAAATGATATAGATAATTCTATTCAAGAAGAAAGTAAAACAAATATTATCAATGAAAATATCACAAAAGAAGAAACTGTTTCAAATATTGAAAATAATAAAGTTGAAAGCAATATAGAAAATCAAAATGGAATAGATGAACAACAAGAAGAAATTAAGTCAGATACAAATGAAGAAAAGAAAAATGAAATACAAGTTACAACATCATCAAGTAATAACAATGAGAAAAACACAAAAGAGAAACCTAAAAATAAGGACTTTTTATTTACAGATGGGTACACAATGGATAATGTAACACAAATAGCACAAGACTATCTAAAATCCTATGATTTTAGTGGAGAGTGTGTTCCTATAAAGGATAATGAAGGTGTTTATTTAGGTATGAGAGTTATATTTTATTAGGAGGATATAGATCCTCTATTTTTTATGAAATTTTAAGAAAAGGAGATTTTTTAAATGAAAAATATTAAAAATTTTATTTTAAACAAAAAAATAGTTGCAGTATTGTTGCTTTTAATTACTGTACTAACTAATATTAGTCCAGTTTTTGCAGTATCTGGTAGTGGTAATTTTGTTGGAGGACAATTTGCATCAAGAATATTTACTACAGATAATGCAGGTGGTGAAACTGGTATTTTAATAAGAAAATTGATAAACCGTACTAATGGAGAACAATATACTGTATTTTGTGCAGAACACGGAGTAGACTTTACAACTGGCTCTATCTATAATGGAAATTATTATACACCAACAGATGCTACAATTAAAAGAGCTTGTAAAATTGCATATTTTGGGTGGTATAAAGATAATGGTGGCTATGTAGTAGATGGTGGTATTTTAGATGATTCTTGGGCTTATGAAGTTAGATTAAGCTACGTATTTACACAACAATATATTTGGGAAACGTTAGGACAATCTAATGCAACATTTATAAATTCTAATATTCAAAATAGATATATAAATTTTAAAAATGATATAAATAACAAGATTAACAATATGCAAACAAGACCTAGCTTTGATGCTACTACTGTTACAATAGAAGCAGGTGAAACTAAAGTATTAACTGATACAAATGGAGTATTAGCGGATTATTCAAGTATTGATAATTCAAAAGATAATGTAAGATTTCAACACAACAAAGGAGAAAATACATTAACAATAACTGTATCAGAAAATTGTGAAGTTGAAAATTTAAACATTTCAGATAGTACATTTCAAAGTTGGGGATTAGTAAAAGAAGAATCTAAAGATCAAGATACAACTGTATATTTTTCTTTTACAAGTGGAGTTCAAAATCAGTTAATGGCTTTACATTATAACGATCCAGTACCTATGGCTATGAGCTTAAAAATCAATTTATTTGGAAAAATAGAATTGACAAAATTAAGTGAAAATAATGATTTGATAGATGGTGCTGTATTCAATATTACAGGACCTAACAATTACAATGAAGATGTAACTGTAACTAATGGAAAAATAACTATAGATAAATTAAAAAGAGGAACTTATACTATAAAGGAAAAATCTGCTCCAGAAGGATATTTGCTAAATACAGAAACTTATAATGTAGAAGTTAAAGCAGCACAAACATCAACACAAGCAGTAAAGGATGCAGAGCCAACAGGAAGAATCGTTTTATACAAAGTTAGTGAAAATAATGATAAGATTGGTGGAGCAGTATTTAAAGTAACTGCAGCAGAAAATATCACAAATAAAGCAGGAAGTAAAACATTCTATACTAAAGGACAAGAAGTAGCAACAATAACAACTGCATCTGGAACTGGTATAGCACAGATTGATAACTTACCTTTAGGAAAGTATAATGTTAAGGAAATTCAAGCACCAACAGGATATTTGCTGAATGAAAATACATATACAGCAAATTTAGTTTATGAAAATGATACAACACCAGTAATTGAAATACAAATTAAAGGAATTGTTGATGAGGAGCCTACAGGAACAATATTTATAATCAAAAGAGATAGTAAAACAGGCTCTATTGCACAGGGAGATGCAACATTA
>CANTHA010000050.1 GCA_947653375.1 uncultured Clostridium sp.
TCGCAGACGTAGCGTTAGTGGAGGCGAAGAAAGGAATGATAAGTATTTATGAAAAAAGATTTAAAGAAAACAAAAATTGTAGGAACAATAGGACCTGCTAGTGAAGATAAATTAGAACAATTATTTGAAGCAGGATTAAATGTTTGTAGAATAAATTATTCACATGGTAGTTGGGATGAACAAAAAGAAAAGACAGAAGATATTATAAGATTAAGAGAAAAATTAGATTTACCTATAGCTATGATTTTAGATATGCAAGGACCAGAAATTAGAACAGGTATGTTAGTAACAGGAAAAAATGAAAAAATAATGTTAGAAGATGGACAAAAATTTGTATTAGTAAATGAAGATATTATTGGTGATAAAGATAAAGTATCTGTAAGCTATAAAGATTTATATAAAGATGTAAAACCAGGAAGTAAAGTATTAATTGATGATGGAGCAATTGAATTAGTAATTGATGAAATTGTTGATAAGGATATTGTATGTACTGTAGTTCATGGAAATGGATTAGGAAGTAGAAAAACAATTAATTTACCAGGAACACCAGTACGTTTACCAGCATTAAAACAAAAAGATATTGATGACTTAAAAACTGCTTGTGAGCATAATTATGATTATGTTGCTATGTCATTTGCAAGAAATAAAGATGATATAGATCAAGTAAGAAAAGTATTAGATGAAAATGGTGGAACAGATATAAAAATAATGACAAAGGTAGAAAATGTTGAAGGTTTAGAACATATGGAAGAAATAGTTAGAAATGCAGATGTTCAAATGATTGCTCGTGGAGATATGGCAACAGAAACAGATTTTACAGAACCACCAATAATGCAAAAAAGATTTATAAAACTATCAAATAAAGCAAATAAACCAGCAATTACAGCTACACAAATGCTTGAATCAATGACACATAATCCATTACCTACAAGAGCTGAAGCAAGTGACGTAGCAAATGCTATTTATGATAGAACAAGTGCTATAATGCTATCAGGTGAATGTGCAATGGGTGATTACCCAGTTGAATGTGTTGAAACAATGACAAAAATAGCAAAAAGAGTAGAAAAAGATATTAATTACTGGAAAAAGTTTAGAAAAAATGATAAAATTGAAATGTCTGATTTAGAGACAAAAATTGCATATTCAACATGTACTATGGCAATGAATACAGAGGCTGATGCAATTGTATGTTACACACATTCAGGTGATTCAGCTAGAAAATTAGCAGGATTAGGAGCAGGGTGTCCAATTTTAGCTATAACAGACAATAAGAGAACATTTTATCAATTAGCTGTTGTATGGAATGTAACACCAGTATATATTGAAAGAACATCAACAATTGATAAAGTTGTAGAAGATGGAATTCAAAAATTAAAATCAAAAGGAATACTAGAAGAAGAAGATATGGTTGTTATTTCAGGTGGAAATAAATTGTTAGAATCAGCTAAAGATAGTAAAATTATAGGTGGAATAGCAAGAATTTAATAAAATTATATAAAATAAAATTATTTTCGACTATTTTATTAAATATGATATAAAAAGAGGGATTGGAATAAATTTTAAACCTTCTTTTTTATTTTATTGCAATTGCTTATTGTAAATTTTATATAAACTAATCATTAAAAAACTGAAACTTAAACCTTAATTTATTTGTATGGCAATTACTTAAAAATATATTGTCTATATGAGCATTATATTTTTAAGCAATTGTCATAATTTACTTGTTATTCTGGCTCAATATGTTATAATTATCTTAATTATTAAATTGAAAAATAGGAGGAATAATGTCTAATATTTTTAATTATATAGATTGGAGAGGAGACTTAAGTTTTATTATAGATGGATTTAATGAAATTGATAACCTAATATTATCACGTTTATCATATTTTCCTTTAGATAATTTAATAAAAGAAAAAGAGGAAATATCTATAGAAGAAGCTTATAAAAGATATAATAAATCTGAAAAGTCAGGAAGAATTTTAATAAAAGAAGATATTAATTTATTTGCTAAACTGTCAAGAAGTGAGAGGTTTTCTAAAATAAAACTTTCAGAATTTGTAAATAAATTAGATGCAAAGCAAGAAAAACAATTTTCAGCAATAACTATCATCCTACCAGATAATTCAATATACATAGCATATAGAGGTACCGATAATACTGTAATAGGCTGGAAGGAAGATTTTAATATGTGTTTTAGTGAACTAGTACCATCACAAGTTGATGCAAAAGAATATTTAGAAATGATAGCAGATAAATACAAAAAACAAAAAATACGAATTGGAGGACACTCAAAAGGTGGAAATTTAGCAGTATATGCAGCAACATTTTGTAAAGATAAAGTACAAAAAAGAATAACTAATGTTTACAATAATGATGGTCCAGGTTTTTGTGATAAAGTAGTTGAGTGTGAACAATATTTAAAGATATTAGATAAAGTACATACATATATACCTCAAACTTCGATTATAGGAAGATTATTAAACCATAAGGAAGAAACTACAATATTAAAAAGTACTCAAACAGGAATTATGCAACATGACTTATATTCTTGGCAAGTTTTAGGAAAAAAATTTGTTCATTCAGAGATTACAAATTCTAGTGAATTTATAGATAATACAGTAACAAATTGGCTAAAAGAAGTAGATGCAACACAAAGAGAAGTTTTTGTAGACACATTTTTTGAAATATTAAAAACTACTCAAGTAGAAACTTTATCAGAATTTAGTAGTAAAAAATTTACAAATTCATTAACAATGGTAAAAACTTATAAAAATATGAATGATAAAAGTAAAGAAATAATGATACATACATTAAGTACATTTTTTCAAATAGCAAAGAATAATATCAATTTTACAAAACCAAAAACAATTTTAAAAAGTAATATAAATAAAATAAAACAAAAGAAATAAAAGGAGAAAATACTAATGAATAAAGAAATAATAAATGCGAGAAAATCAAATATGAGATTATATTCTATATATAGAGCAATATCACTTGATTTATTATTATGCTATTGAATCTTTATTTTTAACGCAAGTTAAGGGGTTTGAAGCTTCACAAGTAGTATTATCTACATCTTTTTATGCTATATTTATGATAATTTTACAAATCCCAACTAGTATAATTGTAGATAAATTTGGGACAAGAAAATGTAGTATTATTGCTAATATATTTAATGCAATTTTTATTATAATTATAATGATTAGTAAAAATATATATACATTGATATTAGCTCAGTTTATAAGCTCAATATGTTTTTCTTTGAAAGATATAGCAGATGAAGCTATGTTAAAATATTCAATACCTAATAGCAAAAAGCATGGTGATATTTTTTCAAGAATTGAAGGAAGAGGATTCAAAAATTACTTTTTAATCAGTTCATTAGCTTCTGTATTTTCAGGATTTTTATTTGTAATAAATCCATATATACCAATGTTTCTAGCTTTATTATTTGTTATTTTATCAATAATATTATCTCTAGGATTTAGAGATATAGAAAAAATCGAAAGTAAATATATAGAAAAAGAAACGTTAACTATAAAACAACATATAGAAGAATTAAAAGAAGGAATGAAATTTATAGTTAAATCACAAAGATTAAGAAGTTTGTTTTTATATACAGGAATATCTTGGGGAATATTTGCTCTTATGGACACATATAAAAGTAGTTTATTAGTAGATATAGGAACATTGCCTCAAATAATTACAATAATTATTGCTATATGGAATTTTGCAGCATCAATTGGTTCAAATAAACAATTACAGTTTAATAAGAAATTTAAAAATAAATCTTTAGAGATAATACTCATAACAGTAACAACATCAATAATATTATCAGGTTTAATAGTAAAACTAAAAATGCCGTATATTATTTCATTAATTGTAGTTATAATTTGCTTTTTAATAATAAACATTGATAAAGGAATGAGCTTGGTCTTAAGTACACGATATTTAAGTAATTTTTCAAATGAAAAAATATTAACAAAAATTTATGCAGCAAATGCTATGTCTAAAAATTTTTTAAGAGCAATAATAGGTTTCTTTGGTTCATATTTATTGGATATTACATCTACAGCTAATGCATTAATAATTATAGGAATATTTTTAATAATCGTATCAATTAGTTTAATAGGATATATGAAAACTAGATTAGGATTAAAACCAGAAGAATATGATAAAAATGAAATTTATAATAAAAATGAGACAAAATAAAATTGTCTTATTTTATTTTGTTAAAGACTGGACTTTTTAGCTAATTTTATGTATAATATTTAAAAGTAAAAAAATGGGGGTTAGTAGACCATGTATGAGAGAAGTGCAATTGTCCTAGAAAGATATTTTGAACAAATCTTTGGATGGAATAAAGTAAATAACCTAAGAAAAAATTACAAGAATTATAATGAATTGATAAAAGAATTAAAAGAATATCAAATAGTTATAAGAGAAGAAGAAAAAGTTATAAATAAATTTGATGAAATAGCAAGAGAAATACAATCAACACAAACAGTACAACAAAAATTATGTTTGTCAAATCAAAAATTAGAAGATGAAAGAAATAGACTTTTTAACTCTTTTGATGAAAATCCAAATGTAATAGAAAGTAAATTACAAAAGTTGGAAGATGCTATATATCAAAATAATAGCGAATTAAGAGATTTAAGAATAGAACATGTAAAAGCACTTGTAATATTTGCAGAAAGACAAAAAGAAAGAAATAAATGGGCGAGAAATAAAAGAGTATCAGAAACAAATCATATGAAAAATATAAAAGTGGCAAGTCAAGAATTTGCTGGAATAGATATAAAAGATATTCAAAATATGAAAAAATTTGTATTATCTGATAAAGAAACAATAAAAGCAGAAATTGTTAATGTTATGCTAAAAAATGGAAAAAGTGAAAAAGTAGGATTTGACAGTAATGCAATTGAATTAGCTGTAGATGCAAGAATTGGAATAGCTGAAAGAGAAGCAGAATGTTATATAATGCTTAATGAGCGATTAAAAAAATTACTTGAAGAACTTGAAACTGATACTTTGAAATTAGCAAAGCATGAAAAAACTTTAAGAGATGTTGGAATAAAGTTAGCCTTTTTAGAATCAGAAAAGGAATATATAGTAAGATTTTTGGATAATGAAAGAATGACTGCAATAAGTGGTAAAAAAGCACATATTCAAATGATGGAAGAAGCTTGCAAAAACTTTAAAATAGATATACATCAAATTGATAATTTATATGAATTAATATTAAGAGAGATATCAGGAAAACCTACCAAAAAAGCATATAATGATTTATATAATAAATCATATTTAAGTGAAATAGAACAAAAAGAAAGATTCTTTGAACAAGAAGTAAATAGTATAAAAATCAACATGGGCACAGTCATAAATTCAAATTATTGGCGAATAGAAGGAATTAAAAATGTATATGAAGTATTTGAAAAAGAGGTAACTGAAAAATTTGATAAAGACTTATCTGAATATAAAACAACTTCTGAAGACGCACCAGTAATTAAAGATAATCCAATAATTCAAGAAATAAAAAACATACAAAAACAAGTCAATATGCAAAAAGAAAATTTAAAGAAAAATTTAAATAATAGTGATGAAGAAAATGAAGATAATGATGACGAATATACATACCTAGATACAGAGTATGAAAAGTATAGTAAAGAACGAGAAGATAGTCAAAGATTTGAAGATGATGAATATGACGATGAATATGAAGAACAATATGAAGATGAAGAGTATGATGATGATGAATTTGTAGAAGATTATGAAGAAGATGATTATGACGTAGATGAAGAATTAGAAGAAAATTATGAGGAAGATGACGAATATCAAGAAGACTATTATGATGATGAATATGATAAAGATAATTACGACGACTATGAAGAAGATGATGAATATGATGAATTAGATGAAGACGAAGATTACTATGAAGATGATGAAGAATATGATGACGACGAAGATTATTATGAAGATGAAGAAGACGAAGATTTCTATAAAATAGATGAAGACAATTACGAAATAGATATTGATTCAATAAAAACAAGTAAAAAAAGAGGAAAGAGGAAGAAAAATAAAAAAGGAAGTCATGCAAAAGATAGAAAAGGAAAGAAAAAAGATGATGATAAAGGGCTTCTGACAAAATTTTTTAAAAATAAAAAATAAAATGAAACGTTTGGGACAGGTCTCAAACGTCTCATTTTTGTCGAATTTGTAATAAACTAATATCTTATATTCACTAATACATTAATGTATATTTATTAGTAAATATAAAATGTTTTATGGTATATTTCCAAAAAATAATATAATTCGACAAAAATGAGACGGTTTTGACCTGTCCCATTCATCTCATTATTTTAAAGTTCAGTTATTTTTAAGTTAAATTTATCTTCAAAAACTTTCTTTTTAGCAATATATTCTTTTGTTTTAAATCCTTTTATATCAACAACATCTGTAGTATTATCTTTATTAAAAATAATAAAGTCAGCTTTGTATTTGAGTCCAGGTGCTAAAATGAAAGTTGGTTGCAAACAGAAACCATTTATTTCTTGTGCTTGTAATCTTAATTTTAGTTCACAGTAATAATCGGCTTCTTTTTGACTATCAAAAGTATGACCATCAATAGATACTTTGTTTGCTCTATATTTACTTTTTCTTTTATTTCCATTTGTAAAGTTTTTATAATCTTCTACACTCCAATGTTCCATAAAATTTCTCCTAAATTAATTTATCAATTGATATTATATAGAAAAAATAAAAAAACTGCAAGTATAATATTTTTAAGCAATTGCCATACAAATATAATCATCATGTTAAGGCAATAAATTTTAAAAAATAGTAAGAAAATTCTTCTTTTTATAATCAAAGTAGCAAAAAATATAATACTCACATAGAATACTTTAGAGGTGTTAATATGATTAAATATGAAGAATTAAATAAAATGTTATGTGAGAATAAAAAAATTCCATATCCTCCAATACCTAAATTATATCCTAATAAAAGATATGCAAATTTAATTTATAATTCTTTTGCAGGAAATGAAGGAGAATTGACAGCAATTACTCAATATATATATGAACATATTGAATTTAAAGATAAAGAAGAAATATATAACATTTTATTAAAAATAGCAATTGAAGAAATGAAACATTTAGATATATTAGGTGAAATTTTAGTAAATTTAGGAGAAAAACCAATATTTAAAGATACAAATCAAAAAATATGGTCAGCACATAATGTAAAATATAAATTTAAAGACATAAAAGAAGCAATGAAAATTAATATATTGAGTGAAGAAATAGCAATAAAAGAATATCAAACTTTAATAAGATATACAAATAATCCATACTTACGAAGAATATATGAAAGAATTATTATAGATGAAAAAACTCATATAGAAATTTTTAAAAAAATTATGGAATAAAAGAAAGTTGATATATTAATATTTTGAACTGTAAAATATTAATTATCAACTTTTTATAATCTTATTTGTTATATTAATTAATAGCAAACTTTTAATTAATTTTCTATATTCACTATTTTAATTTTTTAAAAAGTAGGTTTAAAATTGTAAAAGTAATTAAGTTAAATATTAAAATATAAATAAATTCTTTTAGCAAAATAGAAAGTTTAACAATATTAAAGAACCATCCAAATGCAGTTAAACCAACTATAAAAAGAATTACCATTGAAAGAGCAAGTGCCAATCTATATATCGAGAAAGGTAATGAATTATCTTCGCTTTTCCTAGATTTTGAAAGTGTAAATAATAATAAGATTCCAGTAATTCCAGTAGAAATTACACATAAGCTAGAAAAGCTCTCTTCTAATAAAATATTATATTTTTTTAATAAGGTCAAAAGCAATATACTAAAAACTACTGTTAATGCAGTAGGTAATGAATTTGCAATTACATTTCTTAAAAAATTTCCAGTAATTTTTTCTTTATTAGGTTCTAATGCCAATAATAAAGAAGGTATACCTATTGTAACAAAAGATATTAAGCTCAATTGTATAGGAATAAAAGGATATTGTTCACTCATAAATATAAATAATAAAGCTAAAATAGAAGAATATATAGTTTTTACTAAAAATAAAGAAGCAGATCTTTGTATATTATTTATAGTTCTTCGGCCTTCTGAAACTATTTTTGGCATAGAATCAAAATCAGAATTAAGTAAAACCAATTTAGAAACATTTCTTGCAGCATCACTTCCATTAGCCATTGCTAAACTACAATCAGCTTCTTTTAATGCAAGAACATCATTTACACCATCTCCAGTCATGGCTACGGTTTTTCCATTATTCTGTAATGCTTTAATAAGTTCCTTTTTTTGAAAAGGAGAAACCCTTCCAAAAATACTATATTTATTCACAATATCTTTTAAATTTATTTCATCAGATATTTTAGACATATCAATATAATTTTCATAATTGTTTAATCCTACACGTTTTGCTATTTGTGATACAGTTATTGGATTATCACCAGAAATCATTTTAATGTCAACTCCTTGAGTTTTAAAAAAGTTGAGAGTTGAAGATGCATTTGATTTTATTATATCTGAAAGTAAAACAAATCCTATTACCTCTTGACAATTAGGTAAATTATTTCCTTTAAAGTTAGGAGAATGAGTTAAAACTAAAACCCTATAATCTTTAGAATATTTATTAATTAAAAATTTAAAATTTTCAAAATTTTCTTTCAAAACAAATTCTGGAGCACCCAAAATATATGTACCAACATTTCTAAATTCAATTCCAGACCACTTTTTATCAGAAGAAAAAGGGATTTTTCTAATAGGAGAAAATAAATCATTTGAATATTGTATATTATCAAAATAATTCTTTATAGATAGCATTGTAGCATTTTCATCTTCAGAAAATTTAGAAAAGTTATATAAAATGTTACTCATAATATCTTTTTTATTTAAATCATATGGAATAAAATCTTTCAATTCCATAGTTCCTTCTGTCAAAGTTCCAGTTTTATCTATGCATAAAGTATCAACTCTAGCTAAAGTTTCAATACAATATAAATCTTGTACAAGTACTTTTGATTTTGATAACCTAGTTACACTAATTGCTAATACAGTACTAGTAAGAAGTACTAAACCTTCAGGAATCATTCCAATAATAGCAGCTACAGTTTGAACAATAGACTCTTGTAATCCAGAATCTTGTATATAAAATTGACTATAGAAAAGAGCAGAGCCAATAGGAATAATAGCATATGTCAAAAATTTAATAATTTTATTTAAGGATTTCATTATTTCCGAATAAGTTTTTTTAAGATGTTTAGCATCATTAGATATTTTCGCAGTATAATTTTCTTTACCAACATGAATAACTTTAGCTATGCATTTACCACTAATGATAAAACTACCTGACAGAATAGTATCACCAGATTTTTTGCTAATACTATTTGGTTCACCAGTAATAAAAGATTCATCAACTAATACCTCTCCATTTTGTACAATACTATCAGCTGTAACCTGATCTCCAAGTGAAAAAGAAATAATTTCATCAATCACAATATCATAAATGTTGATTTCTTGCCATTTATTGTTTCTTAACACTTTAGCTTTAGAAGCTGACAAAATAGAAAGTTTATCTATTGCATGTTTTGAATGAATTTCTTGAATTGTACTAATTGCAGTGTTAATTATTACAATAAGAAGAAATAGACAATTTTTATAAGAGCCAACGCAAAACACAGCTATAGCAAGTAATAAATTTAAAATATTGAATAAAGTAATAAAATTTTCGCATAATATTTGTTTTATACTTTTTGTTGGAATTGATGTATCATAATTAACCATATTATTTTCTATTCTATATTGAATTTCTTCATTAGTTAGACCTTTTATTTCATCCATTAATTACACCTCATAATAAAGATTTTACCATATATTTTAAAAATTGCCAACGGTTCTGGGTTTAATTGGCAAATTTTAATATTAAATTAACGTCTAATATATTATTTTTTCACATATTGTTTGTCGCAATCTACAAACAAAGTTTAAAAAGCTGTAGATTGCTCCAATCGCACTCGCTTTTGCTCGTTTTGTTGTCCACTGTTAAAGCTTTGCTTGTTACAGTGGTAGTATGCATTAGCTAATTGCTTACAAGATGATTTCAAAATAATATATTAGACTTTAATTTAAAACAGTATAAGAAATAATTTTTTGCCAATCAAACCCGGAACCATTGGCAATTTTTTTTGCCAATCAAACCCGGAACCGTTGGCAAGTTGGCAATTTTTGCAATTTGACAGCACTAAACTACTAATATATAATAAAAAGCAAATAAAGAAAGG
>CANTHA010000051.1 GCA_947653375.1 uncultured Clostridium sp.
GAATCGACTACGGATCCTATTCCTGTATAACCAGTATTGGCTTCTCCATCACATTTGTAACTAATAATGTGATGGAGGGGCTATTTATTATTAAAAATTTTGTATCTTATTTTTGTTAAAAGTATTGATAATTTAAGAAAGTTATGTTAAAGTGAAGACAATAAATTGATTGATATTTGTATCAATCGTTAAAGGTGTGAAAAAGTTGTAAATATCTACGTTGTTCGCACCAAGACGAGTTTTTGTCGAACTCTCTATAATACTTGATATAACTTAATTTCAAGATTATAAGAATTTGACAACACAAAAACTTAAACCGTTTCAAAAAATGAAACGGTCTTTTTTTGACCAAAAATATTGAAAAAAGGAGGTTTTTGTGATATTATGTTGCATATAATTAAACAAGAAATCAATATGAGTAAAGAATTACTCTCTAAAATCCAATGGGCGTGCCGTTTAAAATTTAAAGGAAAGGAACAGCCACAGATAATAAATGGTTGTCTAAGAATGATTGAACATACCAATTTAGCGTATGTAGAGCCCCATAGAGTAATTATTAAAGATAGCTTGTACCTATTCTTTAATGAACACGATTATTTCTATGTAAATGATTTAAGTACAAAATATCCGTTATCCAAATTACAAGAACATATCAGCGGAAATACATAACATAGAACGGCAAAGCATTTTAGAGTTTTTTAAAAATTATACTATATTGGTTTATTTGTGGTATTAAAAAGAAAATTAAAGAGATAGTAATAATAAATATAAAGACTCTAAAAGTGCTAATAGCTAAAACTATGCTATGTGGCACTTTTTTTAGTTGCCTTTCTATTCATATGCGAAAGCATACTAACACTGTAACAGGCAAAGCCTTAACAGTCTTAGCAATTTGGAAGGAGGATATGTAAAAATGAATGAAGAAAGGAAAGTAGCAGGAATTTATATTCGTGTTAGTACAGAAGATCAAGTTAGAGAAGGATTTAGTTTAGGAGAACAGGAGGAAAAGTTAAAACAACTTTGTAAGTATAAAGATTATAAAATCTATAAAGTTTACAAAGATGCAGGAATTAGTGCAAAAAATATGTCTGGTAGACCAGCATTTCAGCAAATGTTAGAAGATATGAGAGCAGGTAAAATCAATTATATTGTAGCCTATAAACTAGATAGAGTTACAAGGTCTGTAAGAGATTTAGAAGTTTTAATTTCAGAACTAGAAGAGCATCATTGTTATCTCGTTTGCGATAGAGATGATGTAAATACCTCTTCAGCTAATGGAAGGTTCTTTGTAAGAATGCTAACAGTTTTATCACAGCTAGAAATTGAAATAGTATCAGAAAGAACAAAATTCGGTTTAACAGGAGCAATAAAGTCAGGTCATATACCAGGCACTTGTCCATTAGGTTACAAAAGAGATACAACAAAGAAAATGGTAATTGATGAAACTACAAAAGATGTTATTATTAGAATATTTAATCTATATTTACAAGGTAAAAGCTACCAGACAATAGCAAATATTCTAAATGACGAAAAAGTTTTAGAGCCTAAAAAATGGGATGATTCTACCATAGAAAAAATACTCAATAACAAAATCTATGTAGGAGATTATGAAAGATTTAAAAGAGTAGCAAAAGAACAAGGAAAAGAGCCAGTAATATATCCTAATGTTGTTGAACCAATAATTACTAGAGCAATGTTTGAAGATATACAAATACAAAAAGAGAAAAATCAGAGAGCATATTGTAGAGATAGAGTATATATCTTTATGCAAAAAATGAAATGCCCTAAATGTGGAAAAATAATGGGCAGTAAAGGAACTGGTGGTAAAAAGAAAAAATATATGTATTATCATTGTGCAGATTGCAAAATGTATCTTCGTGAAGATTTAATAGAAGAACAAGTTATGCCAATGATAATGGACTTGATTGAATATGATATGACAGTTAAAAAATATTTCTATCCTGTTTTAGCAGATAAAAAAGATAAAAATACAGATAAACTTGATAAAGAAATAAACACATTAAGAAATCAAAAAAATAGAATAAAGGAAGCTTATTTGAAAGAAATAGTTGATGTAGAAGAATTTTCAAAAGAATATAAAGCAATTGATGAAAAGTTAGAATTATTAGAACAAAAACGAATTGAAACTATTGATTTGAATAAACAAAGTTTTAGCCCACAGTACTTAATGGCAGATAGAGATGTAGAAAAAGAAAAGCTAATCCGTTCTAATAAATTTTACGATATGCTAATGGCAGAATGGAAAAACAAAGACAAAGAAGAAAAACAAGAATTTATTTCAAAGTTTTTAGAAAGTATTACAGTTGAAAAAGATAGTAAAGGAAACTATAAGCTAGTTAATTTGAAATTAAGAAAAACATTTATTAATCAGATATACAAGTTAATGCAAAATGGAATGTTTGATATGACTATTGCAGATGAGAAAGATAAGGAAGTTAGAACAACAGTTATGATGGACAAGCAGGAGTTAGAAGAATATATGGAAAGATTAAATGATTATTACGAAGTATCTTATTATGAAATAGCAAGACTAGATGAACAAAAGAAAGGCTATCAGAAAAAATACCTTACAATTGATGAGACAAATGATAATGGAGAAAAACTTTTTAAATTAGTGGAATTAGTAACAGATGATAAAAAATATCCACAGAAAAAAGTAAATAGAATTGTAGGAGCAATAAGAGTAAAAGAACGCGAAAAAGTTAGTTAAAAAAATTAAATAATTGGAGGAATTGAAAATGGAAAATAAAGAATTAAGAGAAAAAAATATTGAAAATAAATATGGAATTGAATATACAAAAGTTGGTGATTATTATCTGCCAAATCTAGTGTTAGAAAAAGAAAAAATAATATTAAATAAGTATGGTAGAGCAAGATTAAACTATCTAAAAACAAATAAAAAAGCAGAATATATGATAATGTTTACAAAAGGAACATTAAATAAACATTTAAAAGAGATTCAAGAAACAGCACAAACAAGAGTTGACATTATAATTGAACAATTAAAAAAGCAAAATAATTTAACAGAAGAAATGAAAAATACAGACCAACTATATTGGGTCAGTATGATGAATAATTTTAAAAACACAGCAGAAGAAATTATATTAAAAGAACTAATATATGCATAAGAAATTACAGGTAGGAGCAAACAACCAAATGTATAGCCAAATTTAATGTCTATAAGTGTAGCGAGCATAGGTTTTGTATTGCCACAAAACCGACAGCTTACGCTGAAAGGGGAAAAACTTCCCCTATAACCCCTACCTTATAGAATAGAAAAACAAAAAAATGCACACAAAAATCGAACAAGAAATTGAAAAAAATTAAGAAAGATTTTATAAAAAATAAAACGAAAATTTATCAAAAAGGAAGTGAAAAATTATGAGAAATAGAACAATAGGAATTAATGTTAGAGTGAGTGAAAATGAAAAGAAAAAATTACAAAGAAATGCTAAAAAAAGTAACTTGAATTTATCATCTTATTTAAGAAAAGCAGGATTACAAAAAGAAATTTATTCAATACCAGATGAAGAACTTCGCAAAATTTACAATGGAATTGTTGAATTAAAGAATGAATTTCCTTATATGAGTGATGAAGAAATAAAAGATAAAATAACAAAAATGCAAAGTGATTTTCTTGATATTTATAATTATAAAAAAGATGGTGATGACAATGGCAACAACGAAAATATGGGCAATTAAAGATAGTATATCTCGTGTAATAAGCTATGCAAAAAATCCAGAAAAAACAACATTTTTAGATTTAAAACAAGTATTAAAATATGCAGAAGATGATGAGAAAACTATTGGTAAAGATGAAAAAATTATCTATGTAACAGGAGTAAATTGTAATGCAAAAACAGCTTATGAAGAAATGGAAACAGTACAAAATAGATTTGATAAATGCACAGGAAATGTTGCATATCACGCATACCAAAGTTTTAAAACAGGAGAAGTATTGCCAGAATTAGCACACAAAATTGGAGTAGAACTAGCAGAAAAGATGTGGAGTGAATATCAAGTAGTAGTTGCAACACACCTTGATACAGGCACATATCATAATCATTTTGTAGTAAATTCTGTTAATATGTTTACAGGAAAAAAGTTTAACTGTAATAAAGGAGCATATTATTATTTCAGAGAGTTATCAGATAATCTATGCAGAGAATATGGACTAACAGTTATTGAAAAGCCAACAGGAAAAACACCAAGAAGTATATATTTTGCAGAAAAGAGAGGAGAGCCAACAAAGTATAATGTAATAAGAAAAGCTATTAATGAAACAATGGAAATGTGTATAAATTACGGGCAGTTTAAAAAGATAATGCTTAAAAAAGGTTATATTATAAATGATGATTATAATAGGACATATCCGACAATTCGCTCAATAAATGATAAAAAAGCAGTAAGAATGTATCATTTAGGAGAACAATACTTGCCAAAGAACATTGCAAATAAGGTTGAACACAATCCATATTATTATCAAAATAGATATATGGAATTTATACACCCTAAAAAGAAAAAACAAAAATATAAAGTTTATAAGTATAAAGGAAAATTCAAAAATATTAGTAAGATGAGTGGAATTGATGTACTATTTTTATTACTATTTCGTTTATTAGGACTACTACCAAAACGAGAAAACTATCAGCCACTATCTCCAGAAATGAAACAAGAAGTAAGAAAAATGGAACGATATTCTAATGAAATTAGAATTATTGTAACGGAAAAGCTAAAAACAACAGAAGATGTAAAAAGTTATATCTCACAGGCTGAAAAAGATATTGAAAATGTTGCTAATTTAAGACAAAAATACAGAAATAAGTTAAGAAATTGCACAGATGATAATCTAATAAAGGAATATAAAGAAAAGCGAAATGAATGCACTATAATTCTAAATAAGTATAGAAAAAATCTAAAAATAGCTAATTGGATTTTAGAAGATACACCAAAGGTTAAAGAAGTTATAAGAATTGAAATGAAAATGAAAAATGGACAAGAAGATATTACTAAAACCAAGAAAAGAGACAGAAACGCAAGATAGAAAATAAAGGTTGTTATAATAAAGATAACAGCCTTTAACTATTTATAAGGAAATATCAATAAAAAGCTATGAAAATATTGTAAATTGTGATATAAATATATAAAAAGATTTAAAAGATAGGAAGTAATTATGGAATATATAGATATATTTGATGAGAATAATAATCCAATAGGTGAAGTAAAAGAGAAAACACAAGGACACGAAGATGGTAATTTCCATAGAACAGCACATATTTGGATTATGAATGATAAAAAAGAACTTTTGATACAAAAGAGAAGTGCAACAAAGAAATCTCATCCCAATTGTTGGGACATTTCTGGTGCAGGACATATTAGAGCAGGAGAAAGTGTAATAGATGGAGCAATTAGAGAATTAAAAGAAGAATTAGGAGTTGAGGTAAAAGAAAAAGATTTACAATATATTTCAACAATAAAAAGTACAAAAAATCCTAAGAATATGGAATTTCAATATGTGTATTTATTAAATTGTAATAAAGAGATTAAAGAATATACTTTTGAAGATAACGAAGTATCAGAGGTTAAATATGTATTTTACAAAGATTTAGAAAAAATGGTTGAAGAAAGAGTAGAAGGATTACTTATACACGAAGAAGAATATAAAAAATTATTTGAATTTATTAGAGAAAATTATTAGGAGGATTAAGAATGTTAGCAAATAGATTAAAAGCTGGAGATACAATAGGAGTGATTGCTCCAGATAAAGCGTTAAAGAGCAAAGATATACAACCTTTGGAAAATGCAACTAGGTATTTTGAAAGTTTAGGATTAAAAGTAAAATATGGCAAATATTTATTCTCAGAAGATAATTATTGTGCAGGAACTCCAATGGAAAGGGCAAAAGACTTAAATGATATGTTTAGTGATAAAGAAGTTAAAGCAATATTTACTGTAAAAGGTGGAGATATGGTAAATGGAATATTGCCATATATAGATTTTGAAAATATAAAAAACAATCCTAAAATCTTTTTAGGTATGAGCGATATTACAGTATTACTTTGTGCAATAAATAAAATGACTGGACTTATAACTTTTCACTGCCAAGACTATGTTTGGTTTGGAAAAGATGAAGTTACAGATTACGATAAAAATGAGATTGTTGATAAGCTATTTAATGGTAATAAAACCATTTTTCCTTACGAAGAAAGACAATTTATTGATTTTAAAAATAAAGAAATAACAGGAAAAATATATGGAACCAATGTAAGATGTTTATTGAAACTTGTAGGAACACCATATATGCCAAATTTAGAAAATGCAGTATTATTTTTAGAGGGATTTCATTCAGATATTATACAATGGAATGCTATGCTAGAACAGTATAATCAAATGAATGCTTTTAATCAAGCAATAGTTTTTGGTTATATATATCAACTTCAACATATAGAAGAAAATAAAGATAGTATTGTAGATGAATTAAGAAAAATAAATTCAAATATTCCAGTAGTAAAAACTAATGATTTTGGACATATACACGGAAATAGTATTATTCCTATTGGTGCAGAAGTAACAATAAATGCAAATGAGCAAAGCATTATTGTTAGTGATTATTTAAAATGAAAAGGTAGGAAAATTATGAAATATTTGTTTAGAAATTGTACATTAGATGATTTTGACTTTTTATTTGAATTAAAAAAACAAAACTTTAAATGGTATGTTGATAAAATTTGGGGTTGGAATGATGATGACCAAAAGCAAAGATTAAAACAAGACCTAAAAGAACACTTGCAACATAAGAGAATTATCTTACTAGACAATAAAGAAGTTGGAGTATATGCAATACATACAACAGAAAATGGAGATTTATTTATTAACGAAATAAGTATATTAAAAGAGTATCAAAATAAAGGACTTGGAAGAAAAATATTAGAAGAGCAGTTAAAAGAAAATCAGAAAAAAGGAATTAGAACGATTTTACAAGTATTTAAAGATAATCCAGCTAAAAGGCTATATGAAAAATTAGGATTTAAAGTATATGGAGAAACAGAAACACATTATCAAATGGAAAATCTAAAATAAGGATTAATAAAGTAAGAGGTAGAAAAAAATGAGATTATTTTCACAAGAAGTCAAAGATATGAACGAATTAAATGAAGTTCTAAAAAATAGTAATGAAGTATCAAAAGATTATGAAGTTGCAGTAATTGTATATACTTTCGATTCAGAAAATAAAATAATTTTTCAAAGAAGAGGTTTAGGATGTAGAGATGAACAGTTAAAACTAGAAACTATTGGAGGCAGAGTAAAGAAAAGTGATATAGATTTTAGAACAGCATTACAAAGAGAAATTGAAGAAGAAGTTGGAACAGAAGCAAACATTGAATTACAAGAATTTATTGTATCGACTTATGCTAAAACATTTGATGTAAGAAATAATAAAGAACAAGATTGGATTTATCTTATATATAAAGGAAATTTAAAAAGTGGAGAATTAAAAATTGCAGAACCTAATAAATGTTTAGGATATGAAAGATATAAAATTGGCGAAGTAAATGAAAATGAGTTAAGCAATGGTGCAAGAGAACTATATAATATTGTATGTGAGAAATACAGTTATTTGAAATAGAAAAATATATATTTATAAATAAAGAATTTGAAAAATCACAATAAGTAAGGAGATGAGTTTAGAATGAAAGAGTTAGATAAAAACGAAAACTATACTAATCAAAGTTTTGAAGAGATAAAGCACATTGATGAAAATGGAGTTGAATATTGGTATGCAAGAGAATTAATGAAAGTTTTAAGTTATAAAGACTGGAGGTATTTTGATGCAGTAATTGAAAAAGCAAAGATAGCTTGTCAAAACTCTGAGATAACTGACATTGACCATTTCGTTGTTGACAACAAAATGGTCGAAATAGGTTCTGGCGCGAAAAGAGAACAAAAAGATTATAAATTAACACGCTATGCTTGTTATCTTATAGCCCAAAATGCAAATCCAAGATTAAAAATTGTAGCTCTTGCACAAACATATTTTGCAATTCAAACTAGAAAACAAGAAATTAGCGAAAAAGAATATAGTTCATTAACAGAAGATGAAAAGAGATTTTATCAAAGAAATTTAACAAGGAAGGGAAATTATTCACTTAATCAAGCTGCTAAAAATGCAGGAGTTAAGAATTTTGATAAATTTCATAATGCTGGCTATAGAGGTTTATATAATGGAGAAACTGCTGATGACATTGCTAAAAGAAAAGGATTAAGATATAGAGAAGATATTTTAGACAATATGGGAAGTGAAGAACTTGCAGCTAATTTGTTTCGTATTACGCAAACGGAATCAAGGTTAAAAAGAGATAAAGTTGATACCGAAAAGAAAGCTTGTGATACTCATAATAAAATTGGAAAAATAGTCAGAAAAGCAATTAAACAAGCAGGACGGAACTATGCCAGAAGAATTGTTTACACCTAAAAAGAGTTTGAAACAATTAGAAAAAGAAAATAAGAAAAGTTTGAAAAAGCCACTGAAATAAAATAAATGGAAAAATATAATCAAAGAGTTTTTGAAAGAGGTTGTTATCATTTGGGAGCAGATGTATGGATAATAGTATAAATGAAAGTAGATTTTTAGAAGAAATAAAAAGTGCTAAAATAGTCAACAAAGTAAATAAATGTGATGATGATATATTAGAAGTATTAAGAAATTTAATTTATTTAGAAGAATTAGATAAAAAAGGTGGACCAGATTATGCATATAAACAGTATTATTTTGAAAAGTTTTCTATTGACAGTTACGAAAGAAAGTATAATAAAAATCATAAAAGTTTTTCTAGAGGAAAAGTAATAAAAAACAAAGTAGATAGAAAATCAAAATATAAAAGCAATATATTTGGTACTTTAACATTCTCAGATGAAGATATTAGAAGCAATATAAGATATATGAGAAAAAACTTAATTGATATGGTAGAACAAAAATTATTAAGGCTAAATACTTATAAAATAAATTATTCAGTAGGAAAAATTTTTGGATTGATAATAGAAGTTGAAGATTTTTGCCAAGTATATACCAATGATAAAGGAGAATATTTTTCAAGAATAGTAGATACAAAAGGATTAAAATTAGAAAAATACGAGATTTATAAAGACTATAATTTAGTAAAAGAGATACAAAAAATTTGTGATAAAAAAGTTGATATATTAATATTTAAAGATAATACTAGTTTTGGAAATATAATGATAAATTGTATAGATTTAAGAAACAAAATAATAAAAAGTGAAATGATAGTATATCCCAATAAAATATTTCAAATATGTAAAGGATCTCCAATAATAGTAAGTATGAGGCAAATAGAAAATACCAATATACAATATAAATCAAATAAAAATTTAGAAAGTAAATATGAAAAGATAAATATAGATGGAATAGAATTATATAAATCTTCAGAACCAAATGTATATAGTGATAGTAGGAAGAATTTCTTTTTTGAAACAACTCAAAATAGGATTGCACTTAATCCTAATATAACAGTAGAAGAATTTTTAATGTATTTCAGTACAATTATAAAAGAAGAATTAATTATTAAAGGTATAGATGAAATTGTAAAGTTAAAAAGACAAACGCCAATGCAGGCATATATTCATTTAAGTTTAAAGAATGGAAATGGAGTTTATAGAATAAATAAAAATAGAAAATTATATTTTAAATTTTCAGAAATATCATAGCATATAGGAAAAATATTAATTAAAACATATAAAATTTATAAAAGCCACTTGCCAAATATAAAAAATTATGTTAAATTAAAAATATAGTAATAGACAAAAAATGCCAATGTGTGTATACATATCTTTAAAACTATTGCTATAACTGATTTTGAAACGGATAATAGAGTGCTTTTGTGCAAGGTATTTTTTGCATACGTCCTTTGCTAAGGCACCAACGACGTATCTGTTCGAACTAAATTGAACAGATAGATACAAAAATCAATCAGAAATGGTTGATTTTTTCTTTGACTTTAAGGGTAAGAGGGTTTCCTATTTTAGGAGACTGCTGAAAAAGTAGTTCCGAATTAGCTCTCAAAAAAATGTGAACTGGAAAATATTTTTTCTAGTTCACGTTTTTGGCTAATGAAAACCCCACGTTTTACGTGGGGTTCTAAAAGCTTCTAGCTATGA
>CANTHA010000052.1 GCA_947653375.1 uncultured Clostridium sp.
CATTTTTTCCTAAATTATTAATATCTACTTTGTTAAATTCTTTTGATGAAAAGTATATATTCATACTTTTTAATTTTTCAGAAAATAATATTAAGTTATTCTTCATATTTGCAGAAAATTGACTTCTATTTCTTCCAAATGGGTTATTGTATTCTCTATTATTATTAAATCTAAATTGATAATTAAATGAATAACATGTTAAGGTATATAAATCTATTGGATTTTTTGTTTTATTATAATGAATTCTAAATTTCTTATATGCTTGTTCATTTTCCTTACTTAATCCAAATTCTTTAATATTATTATTTATTCTTTCTAATATATTCTCTATTGAATTATTATATAATTCCTTATATAAATCAATTATAAAACTATTTATATCATTACATACAGTTTTATTACTTTTAACATTTATTCCTACATTAAATCCCCCAGAAAATAAATCAATAAATGTATTTATATCTGTTGGAAAATAGTTCATTAATTGTGGTAATAATTTATATTTTCCTCCTATATAATTTAATGGACTTTTAATATATTTTTTATGGCTATCTAATATATAATGTTTAGAATCATAAATATATTGTTTTTCATTTTCTCTTAATGTTAATGGTACAACATCTTTCGTTGGTATTTTTATGTATATATTATTTAAGTCTATTTTTCTTTCTTTCTTTATGTAAAAAATATATTCATAATGTTCTTCTATTTTCTTTGTCAATTTATTTTGATACTTCTTATATGGTATTTGATACAATTTATATGTATTTTCATCTCCATATTTTTTGAGTATTTGTTCTATATCTTCCTTTTTGAGTATTCCTTCTTGATTATAACTTATAATAATATGCTTAAACTTTGCATTAGCTATAAGTTCTTCTAGTTCATTATAAACCTTTGACTTTATACAATAATTAGATTTCTCTTGATTATATGTTCTTATACCAGTTTTTCCATTTATCTTTGGATTATCATATCGTGCAATCGTTTCAAGTAAATGATAATTAGGAAGATATTGTCTAGAATTATATGGTGGATCAATATATAAAATATCTCCCTCTATCTTTCCTATCAATTTATTAGCATCTTCTTGATAGCATTCATTTTTTTTATTATTATTTATAACATTTAGTCTAATCATTTCAAACTTTTTAAATGCTCTTTTATCCCAATCTTTTAAATATGCTCCATATGTTCCTGTAATATTTGAAACAAATGGAACTCCTTCAATTAAAGCTGCCAATAAATAAAAATATTCACTTTCATTTATCAATTTTTCCTTTTTCCATTCTTCAATTGTATTTCGTATGTAATCTATTCTTTTAGCATTTTCAGGTATTAAATACATTCTTTCGCAATTATCATTTGGTGAATAATTATCATATATAAAACTTTTGTATTCTTTGTTTTCAATGTCTATTGTTTCTAAATAATCTAATATATTATCTGTATTTAATTTATTTCTTACTTTTTTAAAACTTGGTTCTATATTATTTGATATTGTTGCTTTTTGAAGTGTATATGAAAAATATAGCATATCATTTGAAATTATTCTATATCTATTTTTAAAAAATCTTGCCACTGATGATGTTCCAGAAAATAAATCACAAAAAATTTCTTCACTTCCATCGCAATTTTCTTTTATTACTTGATCTATATTGCTTAACAAATTAGTTTTATTTCCTATATATCTCATTTTTCCTCCTCTGCATCCTAAAACATCCTTATTCTATTACAATAGTCATTTTTTTTCAATATTTTTATTTAACTTTGTAATAAAATAATATTTATTTAATATATTATAACGTAACTTTTCATTATAGTAATTATGTTCAATTACTAGCTCTTTATATTATTTTTTAAGAAAGGAGAACTATGAACAAAACATCTAATTGCATAAATATCATATGTTCAAAGGACAAAGAAGAAGAACTTTTGCAAATTCTTTCTAAACACAGCATTAAGAAATTTGAAAGACATGATAGGGATTTTCTTATTTTTAAAATTCAACTTCCTTATAAAAACTTTTCTTCTATAAAAAAAGAATTACTTTTATTTCAAGATAATTTTTTAAGTTCTTTGATTTAATGATTTTATGTGATTTCGGATTCATGTTAATTTGAATCCAATCTACTCAAACTGTAAAAATTAATTATTTTACAGTTTGAGTATGTAAAATCTTATAAAAAAAGATGTAACATCAAATTACATCCTTTTTCAATCATATTACCCTCTACAGTAACGACCACACAAGCAACCTGTTCTTCCATTCGTATTTGAATTTGGAATAACATTTATTCTAGCTGCTACATTATTATTGGAAGTGTTATTACAACAATTGCAAGAATTACAATTACTATTTTGGTTATTATTAGTTGAATTCAACGTAATTACTCCATTTCCATTACTTTGCAATTGACTATTTATAGTAAATACGCTATTATCATCACTAGTAATAATATTATTTCTATCATTACATCCGCATCTATTATTGTTTGAACAACATGATGTATTTGAACTAATATTATTTAAAAGTCTTGTAATGAAACATACTAAAAATGCTGTAATGAAACTTATAATTGTATATACAATTGTTGCTATTAAGAATTCTAAATTATTAATAACGAATGTAACTATTAGAAATATTGCAAAAACAATTGCTGCTACTAGTGGAGGACATTTTAGAATTTTCTGTAATGCTATGGAAATAATAATTGTTGCAATAGGTAAAGCAAAAAATATAAGTAATGTATTCATAATATCTTCTCCTTTTCATTTTTCTATATTTTATGCTTTACATATAAAATTGGTTAATTTAGTTTATTCATAATTAACTTCTACTAAAAATAATCCATGTGGTGGCATTGTTTTTCCTGCATTTTCTCTTTTTTTACTCTCTATTATTTTAGTAATCTCCTCTGGTTCTATTTTTTCTAATCCTACATCTATAAGAGTTCCAGCAATTATTCTTATCATATTATACAAAAAGCCATTTCCTGTTAGCTCTATCCAAATTCTGTTATCTTTCTTCTCTATAACTTCTGCTTTATAAATAGTTCTTACACTACTTTTGCTACTAGTTCCACTAGCTTTAAATGCTTTAAAATCATGTTCTCCTTCAAAATATTTTATTGCTTGTTTCATCTTTTCAATATTTAATTTCATTGGTACATGTGTTTCTAAATCATGATAAATTGCTGTTCCATATTTAGAATTATTTATTACATAACGATATGTCTTTTTCTTACAATTAAGCCTACTATGAAATCTTTCATTTACCTCTTCTGCTGATTTTATAACTATATCCTTTTTTAAATTTGCATTAATTGCAATTGCAAATTTTTCTATTGGAAGATTTGAATTTGTTTTAAAATTTGCAACTTGTCCAATTGCATGTACTCCAGCATCTGTTCTCCCTGATGCAATCAAATCCACTTCTTCACCAGTAATTCTCTCTATTGCTTTTTCAATTGTACCTTGAATATTTAATTTATTTGGTTGCTTTTGCCAACCATTATATGACTTACCATAATATTCAATAATTAATTTTATATTTCTCATTTAAATCACCTTTTACTAACAAAAGTCGCTATTCAGCGACCTTATTATTAGAATTTTCTTTTTTATCTTTATTCCCTTTTTCTTGTCTTTCTTTTTTTACCTTTTCTTTTATTTTTTCTAGTGAATTTTTTCTTTCTCTTTTTTCAACTGCAAATCTTTTAGTTACAACATTACTTATTAATATCTTCTTCAATATATCTTCGCGTAAATCTGCAATTAATGTTCCATCTTTTGCAATTGATATTTTACCTGTTTCTTCTGAAACTACAACTACTATAGCGTCAGATTGTTTAGATATTCCAATAGCTGCCCTATGTCTTGTTCCTAATTCTTTTGCAATATCTTTATCATCAGCTAATGGCAACATACATGCTGCTGATGCAATTTTATTACCTGAAATAACTACTGCCCCATCATGTAATGGTGTTTTTGGTTCAAATATATTTACTAATAACTGTGGTGATACCTCTGCATCCATTGGTATACCTGTTGAAATTATATCCTGAATTTTTATATCTCTTTCTATAACAATTAATGCTCCTACTTTTGCTTTGGAAAGTTCCTTTGTTGCAATTACAATTTTATATATATCTTCTTTTGCCTTGGTTGATAAATCTTTATCTATACCAAAAAATTTTGTTAATTTATTAGTCCCTAACTGCTCTAATCCACGTCTTAATTCTGGTTGAAAAATAACTATAATTGCAATTACTCCTAAATTCATTATACTTGTTAAAATCCAGTTTAATATTTTAAAATTTAATAACCCACTTACTATTGTAGCTGCAATCAACAGTATTATTCCTTTTATTAATTGCCATGCTCTAGATCCTTTTACTACCTTAAAAAAACAGTAAATTAAGAATAGAACAATTGCTAAATCTAATACTAATGTAATTAGTTCAAATGGATTAGTTTGTAATGTTTTCAAATATGCTAGTATATTTTCTCTATAAAATTCCTCTAAACTTATTCCTAATTTGATTTCCATTTATTTCTCCTTATCCTATTAAAGCATAAATTAAACTTCCACCTGCTGCTACTATCATTAGTATTGCTAAAATACCTGCCATTATTTTTGTAAATATTTGTGACTTATCATATTTTTTATGACTATTTTTTTCTTCAACTTCTTTTTCTTCATTACTTTTCATTATTTTCTTCCTTTCCGTATACAATTTATATTAATAATTATAACATATAAAATAAATTTTTCAATAATTTTATTCATATGATTAATCTGACCAGCAAATAGTGTTTTTAATATATATTTTAACTTTTAAATAAACTACATTTTAAGTTTCTATAATCTTTAAAATAGTCTGTTCACCTTTTTGAGCTTTATCTCCCACCTTTATAATATCCAAAAATTGATGTTTTGCTTTATCTAAATCATCTTTCTTATTTGAATGAATATATCCTAAAATTTCATTTTCTCTAACCATATCACCTATCTTTTTCAAACATACAATTCCAGCTTCATAATCTATATTATCCTCTTTTTTTATTCTTCCAGCTCCTAAACAACAAGCTAATTTTCCCATTTCTTGAGCATTAATTTCGTAAATAAAACCTGTGTTATTACTATATACTGGTTCTATATATTTTGCTTTCTTAAACTTTTCTATATTTTGTATATATGAAATATCGCCATTTTGATTTTCAATAAGTTGCAAAAATTTTTCATATGCTTTCCCATTATCCAAATTTGTTTGTAAAACATTCTTATTTTGTATAATATCTTTACCCTTACCTGCTAACTTCAACATATATGCACCTAATTCCAAAACAACCTCTTTTAAATCTTTAATATAATTACCTTTTAAAAACTGTATAGCTTCTATAACTTCCAAACTATTACCAATTGCGTATCCTAAAGGTTGTTCCATATTAGTTAATACACATATTGTTTCTTTATTCACAGCTTTTCCTATTTGTATCATTTCATTTGATAACTTTTCTGCATCTTGTATATTCTTCATAAAAGCACCTTTGCCTACTGTCACATCTAATAGTATCTTATCTGCTCCACTTGCTATTTTTTTACTCATTATACTTGAAGCAATTAGTGGTATACTTTCAACACAAGAAATTGCATCTCTTAACGCATATATTTTTTTATCTGCTGGTGCTAAATCTAAAGTTTGTGAAATCATGCTTATTCCTATATCTTCAACATTACTTATGAATTCTTTTGTAGGTATAAAAGTTTTATATCCAGGAATTGATTCTAATTTATCAACTGTTCCTCCTGTAAAACCTAGACCTCTTCCTGACATTTTCGCAACATACACTCCTGTTGATGCTACTAAAGGAAGTAAAATCAAAGAAACTTTATCTCCTACTCCTCCTGTAGAATGTTTATCAACAATAGTTTTATTTAATGTTGATAAATCTAAAATTTCACCTGAATATGCCATAGCTAAAGTTAAGTTAGCTATTTCTTCATCTGACATTCCATTTATATAAATTGCCATTATTAATGCTGCAGCTTGATAATCAGTTATCAAACCATTTGTATAATTTTTTATAAAATAATCAATCTCTTCTTTGCTCAATTTATTATTATCTCTTTTTTTAGCAATTATATTTAAAATATTCATTTATTTCCCTTCCTAAAGTATAAAATTTATACAAAATTTTTTGTGAATGTTTTTCTATGTATAGGACATAATCCATATTGTTTTATTGCTTCTATGTGTTTAGAAGTACCATATCCCTTATGTTGTGCAAAACCATATTGAGGATAAATTTCATCCCATTGTTTCATTATTCTATCTCTTGTAACTTTTGCAATTATTGATGCAGCAGCAATATTATAACATTTTGCATCACCTTTAATAATTGAATCATATGGTATTGATCTTGTATTTATATGTGTTAATGCATCTACTAAAATCAAATTAGGCTTAATTTTCAATTCATCAATAACTTCAGTTACTCCTTGTTTTGTTGCATTTAATATATTTATATCATCAATTATATTTTTATCAATAATTGCAACTGAATAACTTATTGCTTCTTCTATAATTAAGTCATATAATTTTTCTCTTTTCTTTTCAGAAACCTTTTTTGAATCATTTACACCTTCAATCATTGAATCTTTAGGCATAATTACTCCAGCAACCACTACAGGACCTGCTAGTGGACCTCTTCCAGCCTCATCAATTCCACATATATTTTTAAAACCCTTTTCATATAATTCTTTTTCAATTTGCTTTAAATTTATTAATCTTTCTAATTCTTTTTCTTTCATATCTTTCCTTCTTACTTTAATTGATCAATATCTGTTAATGAATATTTTCCTTCATATCCTTTAGTATTATAAACTTCAACTGTCAAATTGTCTTCATCAAATTTTACTAAATAATATTCTGAATTATCTGTTTTAATTTTTAACAATCCCCACTCTTGAAATGTATTTTGGTCTAATACATAATAGTCTGATATATCTAATCCTTTCGGTAATTGTATATTTGCAGTTTGACTACTTTGTAGTTTTGCTTTTTCAACATAGATTTCATGTTTAAATTCATCTATTTTTGTTTCATCAGAATTTATTTTAAAATCTGTTTCTTCTACATATTCTCTAGCTTTTGCTTGAATTAGTAGTAAATTTGTTTTTAATTCTTCTAATCTATCTTTTTTAACTTCTTTTATTCCTATTACTAAAAATGTTACTGTTAAAATTAATATTATAATTATTGAAATAAGTAACTTTGATATTATCTTTCCTTCGTTTTTGTTCATTTTTACCATCCTTTATTTTTTATTAATTATATATTTTTATTTATAACTTTTCAATATGGATAAATAAATTTATAAAAAATTTACTTTTTTCACAAAATTTTCACAAATCTATTGTATTATTATTTAATATTGAGATAAAATGTTATTAATATCATAATTTTAGGAGGTTATTATGGAAGAAAAAAAATCAGCTAACTTTAAAACTGTAGATAAAAAACAGAAAAGTTATAGTAATTTTGACTCAACCAAAAAGTCAAATTCAAATTTAAGTTTTGGAAACTGTTTCTTAATACCATTCTTTAGTGGTGTTTTAGGTTGTATTGTAGTAATTGCAACTTGTTTTGGTATTCCGTCTGTGAAATCAAAATTACTAAATAATCAAAGTAATATAAATCCAGAGCATTCAGGATATGTAGCACAAACATCTTTAGAAAATTATTCTAATACTTCAGTATATGCAGCAAATAAAGTACTACCTTCTATAGTAGGCATAAAAGTTGAATATAATGTAAATTCTTTAATTTCTATGTTTGGTAATAGAGCACAAACAACTACTGCAACTGCAAGTGGATCAGGAATTATTATTAGTGAAGATGGATATATTTTAACAAACAATCATATTGTTGCAACTGCTTCTTCTGAATCTTATTATGAAGTTTCAGAAGCTACTAAATTAACAGTTACTTTATTTAATGATGAGCAAGAATATGAAGCAAAAATAGTTGGAACAGATGAACAGACAGATTTAGCTGTTATAAAAATTGAAAAAGATGGACTTTCAAAAGCAGAATTTGCTGATTCAGATAATATTAAAGTTGGTGAATTTGCAATGGCTGTTGGAAACCCATTAGGTATGCAAAGTAGTATAACATGTGGAGTTATAAGTGCAGTAAACAGAGAAGTAACTGATACTGACGGAAAGAAATTCACTTTAATTCAAACTGATGCTGCAATTAATTCTGGTAATAGTGGAGGTGCATTAGTAAATTCAGAAGGAAAAGTTATTGGTATAAATACTTTAAAACTTTCTGGTACTGGAATTGAGGGTATGGGATTTGCAATTCCAATTAATTCTACAACAGACATTACTTCACAATTAATTCAATATAGTAAAGTTAAAAGACCTTATATAGGAATTTCTGGTATGGATTTAGATGAAAAAACTGCAAAAAACAATAATTTAGTTGTTGGTATATATGTAAAATCAGTTGATGATTTCTCTGCTGGTGAAAAGGCTGGAATTAAAATTGGAGATGTAATTATTGAAGCTGAAGGAAAGAAAATCTCTACTATGGATGAATTAAATGAAATTAAAAATTCTCACAAAATTGGAGATGAAATGAAAATTAAAGTAAATAGAAATGGAAACGAAAAAGATTTAACTATTACTTTAGGGGAACAACCATAATTGTTTATAATTCACATTTTGTTCACACAATGGACAAAATATAATATTAAAATGTTTTATACAATCAGTTAATATACTGATTCAAAAATAAAAACATCCCCTTTTATTTTCTAAAAGACGAAGATTATAAAATCTTCGCCTTTTTTATATAATTACAATATCCATTTCATTTGTAATTGAGTCATTTCCATAAGGGTATATAACATATAACACTTTATCTGTTATATAAAATTGTTCTACATTTTCTATACTATATATTTTATCTGATATATCTCTTTGATACATATGATATCCAAGTTGTTCTAAGTCTTTACTTTTTTGCTGTTGCTTTTCAATTTCCTGCTTTATTTTGTTTTGTATATCTTGTTTATCTAATTGTTCTATTCGTAATATTTCATTAAATGATATTTCTTTTTTATTTCTTAAATCATAATTATATGTTTGAACAATAACCCTTTGTGCATTTGTTCCTTCTTTTAAATTAGATTTGATCATTACTGACAAAATATCATCTTGAATATTTGCTACATAATCAATATTAAAAATAACATTATTTTTATCATTTTCTAATATGTTTCTAACTTTAGTTGCAAATATTTCTTCTATTTCATTATTATATTGTTCAATAATATTATCTTTTATATTTATATAAGGAATTTTTATATTTATATTATAACTATTATTTTTCTGGTCTTGTTTATCATATCTTGTAAATACTAATGGTTGATTAGTGTTTATTTTCATATTATTATGAGATTGATTATCATTTATTATTGTATTATTAAAAAGTGAATTAAATCCTAATTTTAATTCTTCTGTTTGTTCTTGTGTTTTATTTCCAAATCTGATTTCATTATCAATTCCAATTAATTTTGCTATATCTATTCTTGCGTAAAATTGCACATAAAATGCTACTATAATTGCTAATACACAAAAAACTATAATTCCTATATATATAATAATTTGCTTTTTCTTTAATTTTTCCTTTTCTGGTAATTGTACATTCATTTTATATTCCCTCTCTTATATAATGATTATAGCATCGATTTATTTTTTTATCAATATATACAATTTTTCAGTTTTGACTTTTTAAAATGATTAGTTTTTACAAAAATTATTATATATAT
>CANTHA010000053.1 GCA_947653375.1 uncultured Clostridium sp.
CCAAAGAAATCTTCTAATCCTTGAATATCTACTAGCATTACATAGTCATTATCATCTTCTGGGTTTGTTACCAATCCTGTTGAAATACCTGCTACTGGTCTTTTTATTGGTACACCTGCTTGCATTAATGATAATGTACTTCCACAAATACTTGCTTGAGATGTTGAACCATTTGAAGACAATACTTCTGATACAACTCTTATCGCATATGGAAATTCTTCTTTTGAAGGCAATACTGGAACTAATGCCTTTTCTGCTAATGCTCCATGTCCAACTTCTCTTCTTCCTGGTCCTCTTGAAGGTCTTGCTTCACCTACTGAATAACTTGGAAAATTATAATGATGAATATATCTTTTTGTTTCCTCTGTATCAATACCATCTAATTTTTGTTCTTCACTTATCATTCCAAGAGTCGTAATAGAAAGCACTTGAGTTTGACCTCTTGTAAATAATGCACTACCATGAACTCTTGGCAATAAATCAACTTCACATGATAATGGTCTTATTTCATCTAATGCCCTTCCATCCACTCTTTTATGCTCATTAAATATCATTTCTCTAACACATAATTTTTCTAATTTATAAAAAGCTTCTCCAATATCTTTTTTATGTTCTTCAAGTTCTTCTTCTCCAAATTTCTCTGTATATGCTTGTTCAATTTTTTCTGTTAATTCATCAAGATTTTTATCTCTTAGTTCTTTATCTTCTTCTTGCACTTTTTCTGTCATTTCTTCTTTGAAATTTTCTTCTAAAAATTCATATATTTCATGATCGACTTCAAATGATTTATATTCAAATTTTGGTTTACCAATTTCTTTTTGAATATTACTTATGAATTCACATATTTTTTTAATCTCTTCATGTGCTTTTTTTATTGCTTCTAACATTACATCATCTGGAACTTCGTTTGCACCTGCTTCAATCATTGTAATCTTTTCTTCTGTTGCAGCAACTGTTAATGTTAAATCACTTTTTTCTCTTTGTTCCTCTGTTGGATTTATAATAATTTCATTATCAACTAGTCCCACATTTACTGCAGCTGTTGGTCCTCCAAATGGAATATCAGATATTGCTAATGCACTAGCAGCACCTATCATTGCTGCTACTTCTGGTGAATTATCCTGATCTACACAAAGTACTGTTGCAACTACAACAACATCATTTCTAAAATCTTTTGGAAATAACGGTCTTAATGGTCTATCAATTGCTCTTGATGTTAAAATTGCTTTATCACTTGGCTTTCCTTCTCTTTTCAAGAAACTTCCTGGTATCTTTCCAACTGAATATAGTTTTTCTTCAAAATCTACTGATAATGGAAAAAAATCTATTCCTTCTCTTGGTTCTTTTGATGCTGTTACATTTACCATTACACATGTATCACCATAACGAACTAATACACTTCCATTTGCTAATCCTGCCATTTTACCTGTTTCAATAACAAGTTTTCTTCCTGCTAATTCTGTTTCATAACTTTTAAACATATTTTTCTCTCCTTTACATTTTGTCAAGCAAGTTTAGATTGTAACCTCTATAATATATTATAACTAAATTTTTATAATATATTATACAAGCTACTTACCTAAACTACTGCTTGTACTTATTTTAAAATCTTATTAAAAGCCCATGCTTAAATAAGCACTGGGCTTTTGCAAATTTTATTTTCTTAATCCTAATTTTTCAACAATAGTTCTGTATCTATTGACATCTTTCTTTGCTAAATAGTTTAATAAATTCCTTCTTTTACCAACCATTTTCAATAGACCTCTTCTTGAATGATTGTCTTTTTTATGAATTTTTAAATGTTCTGTTAATTCATTAATTCTTTCTGTTAAAAGAGCTACTTGAACCTCTGGAGAACCAGTGTCATTTTCTTCTCTTTTATAAGTATTAATAATTTCTTGTTTTCTTTCCTTTGTCATATTTTACACCTCCTATTTTATTTTGTTCCTTAAACTGAGCTTTAAGTTTGGTGTTTATCTTAAAGCTAAGAAAAAGGTATGCCAATATTTGACATATCTTATTGTACTACATCTTGATTATTTTTTCAAGCACTTTTTACTATTAAATTTCACTTTTCTATTTTCTTTTAAATCTAAAAGTTATAATATATATTAAAATACATTATGCGTAGTTTGGGAAGACACTAATTAATATAGATAAACTAGATTAACTTATCAATAATTAAATCATAATCAAACTTACTTATATGATTAGTCTGACCAACAAATAATGTATTTTAATATATATTATAACTTTTAGAAAAAACATTACACAATATATTCAATTTTATTATTTGGTAAATACTTTCTCATTTGATCCCTTAAAAATTTTTCTCCATCTTCTCGTAAATCCTTTTTATACCAATACTTACCTTTTCCCCTTCCTGTCATCATATCTTTACTATATAAATTTATAGCATTTGGAAAAGCCTCTTCATTTATTTTTGTATGAACAAAACTATATGTCATAAAAATAATTTCAAAAAATACCTCTTTTTTAGTTTTTTCAGATAATTCTGAACTTAATCTTTTAATTAATTCCAAATATAATTGTTTCCAATTATCAATCATTATCACCGGTGCTATCAATATTCCTACTTTATATCCTGCTTCTGTCAATTTATTTATTGCTTCTATTCGTCCTTTCAATCTTGATGTTCCAAATTCAACTTTATTTATAATTTCTTCTGGATTCACACTCATTCTTATAATTATTTTTCCTTTATGCTCTAGTGGAAGTATACTATCTACCATATCAAATTTAGTAGGCAATGTTAAAAAACCTTTATTAGTATCTTTAAAATTTTCAATTGTCCAAACTAAATTTCCTGTTATAGTATTTTCTAATATTAAATCACTATTACTTCCTATTTCAAATGTTAATTCTTTTTCTGACTTCTGTGATGTTTTTATTATTTTATCAAGCATTTTTTCTCTATTAACAAATAATCTTAAATAAGCACATTTATTGTAATTACATACTAAATAGCAATACATACATGATGCTGTACAACCAGATGATGTATATGGCACTAAATAATCTGATGTTTTATGATTTTCTACAAATTTATGTGTTTTTCTTATTCCGATTATTAGATTCCTTTTCATATCTGCAAATTCACTGTTTTGCTTTTTTCTCATTTCTTCTATATTATTATGATTTTCTATTTCAATTTTTGGCACATCTTCGTATTTTTTCATTAGTTCTTTTCCTAAGTCATATTCTATAATTTCTTTTTCAAAATAAATTGCTTTTGGTTTAAACATATTTTTATCCCTCCAATTTTAGTTTAACCAAAAATTTTTAGTATATGAATAAAAAATTATAAGAGAAAACTCATATGTGTGCAATGCTTAACACATATGAGCTTTAGAAATTTTCAGAATTTTTATTCATTGAAATCATTGTGAAAAAGATGATTTCCGATTTTAAGAACTTTTACTCCTTTTCTTATGTCTTTCTGATGTTGACTCACCAATTCTGGCTGATAAAAGTATCTTGCTCCTTTAGGAAATTTTTCTTTTGTTGGATCATTTCCTTTTAAAGCTTCTTTAACAGCTTTCTTACAACTTGGATATTTTTTTAGCATATTCTCTGTAACATTTGAAATATCAGCAAACTGATATTTCGCTGTTAAAATTTTCCTAATAGATTGTTTCTTCTTATTAAATTTATATCTATTAAGAATAACTGCAGCAACAGCTACTTGACCTTTATATGGCTCTCCACGAGATTCTGCATAAACCATTTTTTCCATCATTTTTCGGTCCTGTGCATTTATTTCTGCATAATCTTCAGATACTTTATTAGAATGTGCAGAAATTTTAGCTTTTGGCACTTTTACTACCTTTTTGTGTTGCTCTTTATTACTTAGTTTTTCTTGTGTAGTTGATAATTTCGCATTTGAAACCAAATATGTAAAATTTTCTTCTACCTTTATATTGATTTCTTTTGTAGCTACATTATCCAAATCATATTTTTTTGCTTTAATTGACTTATTAACACTAACTATATAAGCAAGTGCAACAAAGCCTATAATTGTAATTACAGCACCAACTAAAACAGCTATTAATTGAATCTTTTTTTGGTTTCTTTCTCTGAATCTGTTTATCCTCCGTTTCATCTTTTTGATTATACATTGTTTTAACAATGTACAATCTTCACAATTTTTCCGGTCATCATGGGGACAGTTTCTAAATAATTTCATTTTTTTCCTCCTTTTTAAAGCTTTACAAAGCTTTTTGTATATTATTTACATAATACTATTATACCATATTTGTAGTATTTTTGCAAAAAAATTATGGAAATCACCTAAAAATATATTACTATATTTTAAACGACTTCCTTACAAAAATGACCTTATTCTATTAATTATTAAATCTTTCTTGTCATTGCATTTTTAGGACCAAATACGCATGGTACTGTACACTTCCAACCTGGGAATGTACATCTTGCTCCTTTTGAGTATGGTAATAGTTCTTCATATATTTCTGGATTTTTTACTTTAGTTGCATCTAAATATTTATCCAATGTCTTTTTTGTTTGTTCCATAATTTCTAATTGAGCTACTCCACATAAACGTTCTGTACATTTTAAAATAAAGTTTTCCAAAGTTCCTCTTTCATTAACCTGTACTAACATTCCTTGTGGATAGAATTGTTTTAATGATGATATGTCTTTTAGCCATTCATCTTCTAATTTAGTTTCTCTAATTACAGGTGGTATATAATATTGTGGTTCATCTAATAACTTCATATCATAATATAAAGTTCTATGTCTTTGAGCTTGTGCTAATTGTGCAAAACTTGCTAAATATGTAGTACAATAATTTTCTCCAAATTCTTCATTTCTTTTTCTTTCTCCTGAAAATAATGATATTTTACGCCCTTTTAAATCAGAATTCAATTCTTCTAAAGCTAAAGGACTTAATTGTTCAACAAATTCTTTTAAATATGGTTTTAATTTTTCAGAAAATTCATTATTTTCTTCTTTTTCTATGTAGTCCTCAAACCAATGTAAAATATAGTTTAATTGTCCAAAGCTTACTGTATATCCCATTGTTGTTGCTGGTGTAAAAACACTAATTAAATATCTTGCATTTTCTTGAGCTAGTTTTTCCACTCTTTTTTCATCTATTTGTGGAGAATTTTCACTAATTTGTTTTTTGTATATTTCTATCCATTTTTCATATAATTTCTTTTCTTCCTTTGACGGATTCATCTTTGTATATCTAGCTGACTTTTCAGATGTATTATAGACTTTTTCATTATTTAATATCATTGCTAATATTTTTGGTATTCCTTCTAAACTTAAATTATAATGAACATGTCCAAATACACTATGATGACCTGATTTTAATGTTCTATTTGCTCTTTTTAAAGTTTTTTCTGAATCTTCATTTAACAATTTATCCAATTCATCTGGTAAATAACATATTCCTGCTTCTTTTCCTGAAAAATCAACAGCTTCCTCTTTTGAAATTTTATAACCTACTTTTGTTGATGCAATTACTTCTACCTTCATTTTTTAACAACTCCTATCTTATTTTTTCATATTATATCATACTATTTTTTTGCTTTCTACAAAATTTGATATTTTAATACTTCCATTTTGGAACATACTCCTCTTCATGTTCACCTAATTCTTGAAAATAGCCATTTTGAATATCTAATTTTTCTATGTAATCTTTTATTTTCTTCCATTCATTGTTTGTTAATTTTCTATTTATTTTATTATTATCTTTTGCCTTATAGGTTGGAAAGTACTGTGCCATAATACTAACATATATTTCATTAGGTAAATTATACTTTATCCATTTTAAAATTTTTTTACTATTTTCTATATAACTAGGTAATACAAGATGTCTTATCATAACACCTTTTTGCATTATTCCTTCTTTATTTATTTTTGGTGTTCCTACTTGATTAATCATTTCTTGTATAGCTTGTGTCGCAATTTTAAAGTAATTATCAACATTAGATAACTCTTTTGAAATACTTGTTTCTGAATATTTTAAATCTGGTAAATATATGTCAATATATCCTTTCAATTTTTTTATTGTTTCAATTTTTTCGTATCCATTTGTATTGTATATAATAGGAATTTTCAATCCATTACTTCTTGCAATTTTTATTGCTTCAATTATTTGTGGAACATAACTTGTAGGTGTTACTAAATTAATATTTTCTACTTTTTTATTTTTATGTTTTATAAAAATATTAGCTAACTCTTTGATTGTTATTTCCTTTCCTTTGCCTAATTGACTTATCTCATAATTCTGACAATATGTACAATTCAAATTACAATTAGAAAAAAACACTGTCCCTGATCCATTTTCTCCACTAATACATGGTTCTTCAAAATTATGGATAGAATACAATGCTATTTTTACTTTTTCATTTGCTTTACATCTTCCTATTTTACCTGCATTTCTATTTATTTGACAATTATGTGGACAAATTTTACATTTTTCTAATTCATCTAGCATTTTTACAGTATTACTCCTCTTCAATTTTTTCAACTATTATTTCATTTTTTAAATATATCTTTTTCTTTTTAAATCTATCTATATTATCTTTTACAATTTCTTGTATTTTTGTCTCACTCTCACTGTTACTAACTTTACCTAATTCTTCTCCTTTCAAATTTCTAACTACTATATTATTTTCTAATGAATAATCTTCTATATACTCAACGATTTCAATAATATACCCTTCTTTATTTTTGTATATATTATTTAATAAAAAACTATCTTCTTGCTCATCTAACACAGTTTCTGTAGCTATATATTTTTGTTCATCATTATTATATTTAATTCCATCAAAACCTTCTTTTGGAAATTGTACTTGAAATTCTTCTCCAAATAATTCTTTAGCTTTATTTTCTATTTCTTCATAGCTAAATTCATATTTTTCTATATTCTTTTTAACAACTTCCCATATCCAAGTTTTGTTTGCAACATTAATATTTTCAAATGTAGGCAATGCTTCATTTGTAACTTCTTTCCACATATAAATTTTGTTAATATATTCTTCTATATTATTTATTTCTTCTATAGTTACATTTGTATTTTGATTTGACTTTCCTATTTTATTATATAAAATCATTCCAATAAATATAATTACTAAAATAATAATTATGATGAACATTTTTTTCATTATTTTTCCCCTATATTATCATCTTCAATTTTACTTTTTTTATTCTTTAACAATTTTATCATACCATTTTTTTTGTTTCAAGTAAATCTAACTCCATTTATATGTATAAACCTGATTTTCTGAAATTCATATTCTGAAATTGCTTTATTAAAGCTATCATAAGTATGTGAAGCAATTTTGATTCCTGATAATGTGAATTTATTTTCTATATTAACTATAATTAGTGTATGTTCAAATTTCTTTCCAGTAAAAGATATTTGTGCTACATCTCCTTCTTCAATTTCGGTTTGATGACATTCTTCTCCATATGGACCTATACCTTTATTTTTTATAAAAAAATTGTAAAAAAATTCTACCCCACTCCATGAAGGAGATTTGTCATTTCCATTAATATAATACCATCCTATATCTTTCTTATAGTTCATTACATTTGCTCCTGCAAATATACATTGTGATGCAAAACTAGTGCAATCTCCTCCTACATTATCAAAATTATAATATTTAGGATTTCTACTAAAAGCCCACTTTTTAGCATATTCAATAACTTTTTCTCTTTTATATAACATAATTTTTCCCACCCTAATTTAAAATATTCCAAATTGTTGCCAGTAGTTCCGGGTTTGATTGGCAATATTTAATATAATTAACTTTAAAAAAGAAGATATATATTATTTTTAAGACAAAGAATTATAGGTAGACCCTAGATATGTTTTTGTTAAAAAAATAATATATATCTTCTTTAATTTATAATAATTTAGAATATTGCCAATCAAACCCGGAACCACTGGCAATTTTAAATTTATGCTGTTTCTTTTTGATTGCCTTCTGGCACTTGTCTTTTTTTCTTTACAGCTGGTTTACGTTCTTTTTTAGTTTCATTAATTACTAATTCTGGTTTAGCTTTACCTTCAACTGTTTCTTTATTTATTATACATTTTTCAATGCTAGGATTTGAAGGTATTTCAAACATAATATCTCTCATTGTTTCTTCTATAATAGAACGCAATCCTCTTGCTCCTGTTTTTCTTTCAATTGCTTTATCTACAATAGCTTCTAAAGCATCTTGTTTAAATACTAGTTCAACTCCATCAATATCAAATAACTTTTTATATTGCTTTATTAATGAATTTTTTGGTTCTACTAGTATTTTTATTAAAGCTTCTTTATCTAAATCTTTTAGACTTGCAATTATAGGTAATCTTCCTATAAATTCCGGTATTAATCCAAATTTTAGTAAATCTTGTGGTAATAACTCTTTAAAAATTTCGTATCTACTAATTTCTTTTTTGCTTTTTATTTGTGTTCCAAATCCAATTGCTTTTTCTCCTGTTCTATCTTTAATGATATTTTCTAATCCCTCAAAAGCTCCTCCACAAATAATTAAAATATTTTCTGTGTTAATTTGTATTAATTCTTGATTTGGATGTTTTCTTCCCCCCTGCGGTGGTACAGATGCAATAGTTCCTTCTATAATTTTCAACAATGCTTGTTGTACACCTTCTCCGACTAACATCTCTAGTAATAGAAGGATTTTCAGATTTTCTTGTTATTTTATCTATTTCATCAATATATATAATACCTTTTTCGGCTTTTTTAATATCGCCATCTGCTGCTTGTATTAATTTTAATAAAATATTTTCTACATCTTCACCAACATATCCTGCTTCTGTTAATGTTGTTGCATCTGCAATTGCAAAAGGCACATTTAATATTTTTGCTAATGTTTTAGCAAGTAAAGTTTTTCCACAACCAGTTGGTCCAAGTAATAAAATATTACTTTTTTGTATTTCTACATTATCTTTTTCAGCATTATCTTCATGTGCAATTCTTTTATAGTGATTATATACTGCTACTGATAATGTTTTCTTTGCTTCTTCTTGACCTATTACATAATCATCTAATATTTTCTTAATATCCTTAGGACTTGGTACATTATTTAACTCATTTAAAGTATATCCTGCTTTTTCATCTTCATATAACTCAGATTCAATAATACTATTGCATAGTTCTACACATTCGTCACATATATACACACCTGGTCCTGCCACTATTTTCTTAACACTTTCTTGTGCTTTACCACAAAAAGAACATCTTATACTTTTTGGTATTTCACTTTTTGCCATCTTTATTAATCTCCCTTTTAATTTTTACTAATCATTTATTTTCTTTTGTTCATTATGCCATCTATTAACCCGTATTTCAACGCTTCTTCTGCTGTCATATAATTATCTCTTTCTGTATCTTTTTGTATTGTTTCTATTGACTGACCTGTTCTTTCACTTAAGAACTTGTTTAATTTTTCTCTTGTTTTTACTAAATGATCTGCATGGATTTTTACTTCTGTTGCTTGACCAGAAATTCCTCCACCTCCAATTAATGGTTGATGAATTAAAATCTCTGCATTTGGTGTAGCAAATCTTTTTCCTTTTTCTCCAGCTGATAAAAGTGCTGCTCCCATACTAGCTGCCATTCCTATACATATAGTAGATACTGGACATTTTATATAATTCATTGTATCTATAATCCCCATTCCATCTGTAATAGATCCTCCTGGTGAATTTATATATAAATAAATATCCTTATCTGGGTCTTCTGATTCTAAAAATAATAATTGTGCTATTATTAAACTAGATGTTGTTGGATTAACATCTTCTCCTAAAA